>NZ_JBJLSJ010000008.1:0-148114 GCF_050871975.1 Kineococcus rugosus
CCAGCCCCCGGCCGCGGACCCGCCTCCCCCCCGCGCCGCGCGCCCCCCCCCCCGCGCCGCCCCCCGCCGCCCCCCCCCAGGGCCCCACCGAGGTGCGGGTCGTCGCGCAGGGCCTGTCGGCCGCCGTCGGCACGCTGCGGCGCGTGCAGGCCCAGGCCGACGCCATCGCCGCCGGCGACCTGGACTGCGAGGTGGTCCGCACGGCCGTGCCCGGCCCGCTCGGGGCGATCGTGCACGCCTCGGTCACGCAGGTCCTCACCGCGTTCGACGAGCGGGAGCGGCTGCGGGCCGACCTGGCCCACCAGGCCGCGCACGACGCCCTGACCGAGCTGCCCAACCGCGCCCAGACGCTCGTCCTCACCGGCCGCGCCCTGCACCGGGCGGCCCGGCAGGGGCACCGGGTGGGGCTGCTGTTCGTCGACCTCGACCACTTCAAGGCCGTCAACGACAGCTTCGGGCACGCCGCCGGGGACGAGCTGCTGCGCACCGCCGCGGCCCGGATGCAGGGCACCGTCCGCGGGGGCGACGTGGTGTGCCGCCTCGGCGGGGACGAGTTCGTGGTGCTGGTCGAGGGCGTGGAGGACGAGAAGGGGCTCGTCGACCTCGGGCAGCGGCTCATCGCGGCCCTCAGCGCGCCGGTGGCGCTGGCGGGGCTGCCGCGGGCCCAGCACGTGCGCGTCGGCGCCAGCGTCGGGGTGGCCGTCAGCGCCCCCGGCGCCCTGGACGCCGACCGGCTCGTGCGCGACGCCGACGCGGCCGCCTACCGCGCCAAGGACGCCGGCCGCGGGGTCGTGGAGGTCTTCGACGACGAGCTGCGCGCCGAGCTGGCGGCCCGCACCGAGCTGGAGACCGCGCTGCGCCACGGCCTGGTCACCGGCGAGCTGGTGCTGCACTACCAGCCCGTCCTGGACCTGGCGACCGGCCGCACCCGCAGCGTCGAGGCCCTGGTGCGCTGGCAGCGGCCCGGGCACGGCCTGGTCCCGCCGGACGCGTTCATCCCGGTCGCCGAGGCGTCCTCGCTGGTGTGCGACCTGGGGCGGTGGGCGCTGGCCGAGGCGACCGCCCAGCTCGTGCGCTGGGACGCCGAGGGCGGGCACCGCGCCGGGCTGGGGGTGGCCGTCAACATCTCCGGCCGGCACCTGGCGCAGGCGCACCTGCTCGACGACGTGACCGACGCCCTCACCGCCAGCGGCGTGGACCCGGCGCGGCTGACGGTCGAGATCACCGAGACCGTCCTGGTCGACGAGCCGCTGGCCCTGGAGCACCTGCGCTCGCTGCGCGAGATCGGCGTCCGCGTCGCCATCGACGACTTCGGGACCGGCTACACCTCGATCGGGCAGCTGTCCCGGCTGCCCGTGGACGTGCTGAAGATCGACCGCAGCTTCGTCTCCTCCCCCGAGGCCGGTCACGCCGATCTGGTCCGGCTGCTCATCAGCGCGGCGCACAGCTTCTCCCTCGGGGTGGTCGCCGAGGGGGTCGAGGAGGACGGTCAGCTGTCGGCGCTGCTGGCGGCCTCCTGCGACGCGGCCCAGGGGTACCTGTTCGCCCGCCCCGTGCCCGCCGCCGAGCTGCCCGCCGCCGAGCTGCCCGTGACGTCATCGCCAGTGACCACGTCGTGACACCCTGAAGTCGAGCGTCCACCGCCCGGGGGACCGACCCCGGAGGTGACCCGCGTGCCGACCGCCCGCCACCGGCGCCCGGGAACGCTGCGACGCAGCCTGTTCGCCCTCGTCCTCGTCCCCGTCGCGGGCCTGGTCGGGTTCATGGGCCACGCCGTCGACCAGCAGGCCACCCGGGCCCGCGCGGCGGCCACCGCCGCGGAGGACGTGCGCAGCGCCGTCGCCCTGGACGCCGTGCGCGCCGCCGTCGCCCGGGAGGTCGTGCCCGTGCTGGGGCGGGCCGTCCTGCAGGACCCGCGGGCCGCGTCGTCGGTGGGCGTGGACCCGGGCGCGCTCAGCCCGCTGTCGGCGGCCGCCGCCCCCGCGCTCGCCGCGCAGCGCCACGCGGTCCAGCTCGGCACCGACGCGGCCGTCGCCGCCGCCGCGGGGACCGGCGCCCAGGACCGGGCCCGGGCCGCCGAGCGCAGGGTCCGGGAGCTGCGGGCCTCCACCGCCGACGGCGACCTCGTGGCCGTCTTCACCGGCTACCGGGAGGTGGCCTCCGACCTGGCCGCCCAGGTCGGGCAGCTGCTGCGCTCGGCCCGCGCCGCCGGGCTCGACGAGGCCGGGACCGGTGCCCTCACCGACCTGCAGCTGGTCTCCCGCGCCTCCGCCCTCGCCAGCGCCGAGGTCCCCCTGCTGTTCGCCGCCGCCCGCCCGCAGGCCGGCGAACCGGACCGCGAGGCCTTCCTCACGGCCTGGGGCGGGTACCGCGGCGCCGCCGCCGAGGTCGAGGCGCAGGGGTCGCCGCACGTCGTGCGGGCCTGGCGGGAGGCGACGTCCAGCGCGGGCGCCGTCGCCGTCGACGGCCCCCTGCGGGCCGCCGCGCTCGACGGGCAGCCCCCCTCGCTGGCCGCGTTCGTCGGGCTCGCCGCCGCCAACGGCACCCGCGACGCGGCCCTGCGCGTGGTCGTGGAGACCACCGGGACGCTGGCCACCGACACCGCCCGCGCCCCCGTCGTGCGCGCCGAGCGGACGCTGCGGCTGCTCGTCGCGCTGTGCGCCCTCCTCGTCCTGGGCACCCTCGCCGCCGCGCTGCTGCTGCGGCGCTGGATCGCCGCGCCGCTGGACCGGCTGGCCGCCCAGGCCCGCGCCGTCAGCGACGGCGTCCTCGTCGACGTCGACGAGAGCGGCCCGCTGGAGGTCCGGACGGTCGCGCGGGGCCTGGCCGTCGCCGTCGACACCCTGCGCCGCGTCCGCGACCAGGCCCAGGCCGTCGCCGACGGCGCCCTGGACGCCGACGTCGTGCACCGCCCCGTGCGCGGGGCCCTCGGGGAGGTCGTGCACGCCTCGGTGCAGCAGATGGTCGGCGCCCTGCACGAGCGGGAGCGGCTGCAGGAGGTCCTGGCCCACCAGGCCACCCACGACGCGCTGACGGGGCTGCCGAACCGGGCCCGGGCCGGTGAGCTGATCGTCGCCGCCCTCGACCGGGCGACCCGCCGCGGCGACGACCCCCCGGCCCGGGTGGGGCTGCTGTTCGTCGACCTCGACCACTTCAAGGCCGTCAACGACACCCACGGCCACGCCGCCGGGGACCAGCTGCTGCGCGTCGTCGGGGACCGGATGTCCGCGTGCCTGCACGAGGGCCCGCACGGGGGCCCTCACGAGGGCGCCGCCCTGGCCCGCCTCGGGGGCGACGAGTTCGTGGTCATCGTGGAGGGGGTGCGCGGGGAGGCCGGGCTCGTCGACCTCGCCACCCGCCTCCTCGACGCGGTCTGCGCCCCCGTGGAACTGGCCGGTCCCACCCCCGGGGCGCAGGTCCGGGTCGGCGCCAGCATCGGCGTCGCGATCAGCCCGCCGGGGGGCTGCCCGGCCGAGCGGCTGCTGCTGGAGGCCGACGCCGCCGCCTACCGGGCCAAGGCCGCCGGCCGCGGGACGGTGGTGGTCTTCGACGACGCGCTGCGCCGCGACATCGCCCACCGCACCGCCCTGGAGGAGGCGCTGCGCGCCGGGCTGGACGCCGGCGAGCTCGTCCTGCACTACCAGCCCGTCGTGGACCTGACGTCCTCGGCGGTCACCGGCGTCGAGGCCCTCGTGCGCTGGCAGCGGCCCGGGCACGGGCTGGTCGGGCCCGACCACTTCGTCGCCGTCGCCGAGGACTCCGACCTGGTGTGCGACCTGGGCCGGTGGGCGCTGCTGACGGCCACCGCGCAGCTCGCCGCGTGGGACGCCGAGGGCGGCGCGCTGGCCGGGGTCGGCGCGGCCGTCAACGTCTCGGGCCGGCACCTGGCCCAGCCGCGGCTGCTCGGCGACGTCGCCGTCGCGTGCGCGGGCGCGGGCCTGGCGCCCGAACGGCTCACCCTGGAGATCACCGAGACGGTCCTGGTGGACGAGCCCACGGCCCGCGAGCACCTGCGCGCGCTGCGGGCCCTGGGCGTCAAGGTCGCCCTCGACGACTTCGGGACGGGCTACACCTCCATCGGGCAGCTGTCCCGGCTGCCGGTGGACGTGCTGAAGATCGACCGCAGCTTCATCGGCTCCGGCGACCGCGCCCACGCCGACCTCGTGCGGCTCGTCGTCGGTGCGGCGCACAGCTTCTCCCTCGGCGTCGTCGCCGAGGGCGTCGAGCGGGACGAGCAGCTCCAGGCGCTGCGGGCCGTCGGCTGCGACGCCGCGCAGGGGTTCCTGCTGGGCCGGCCCCGCCCGGCGCCGACGCTGGGCGCCGAGCTCAGCGCGCTCGCAGCCGCCGCACCAGAGAGGTGAGCCCGGAGGCGGCCAGGCCGAACGCGACGGCCGCCGCGACCCCCACCCACGGGCGGTCGCTGACGCCGCGCCCGGCCAGGCCGAGGGCGGCGTAGGTCACGGCCCAGCACAGCGCGGGCACCACGTCCGCGACGGCGAACCGGACGGCGGGGTACCCGGTGGTCGCGGCCGCCGCCAGCACCGGGACCCGCGCCCCCGGCAGCAGCCGCGACGTCACGAGCGTCCCCACGTCGTGCCGGGCCAGCCGCTCCCCCAGCTCCTCCAGGTGCCCGTGGTCCCCGGCCCGCCGCCGCAGCCGCCGCCCGGGCCCGGTGTGCGCCCCGCGCAGCAGCAGCGCGTACAGCACCACGTCGGCCGCGTACGCCGCGACCGCGCCCACCACGACGACCTCCCCCAGCGACAGCCACGACCGGTGGTGGCCCAGCGCCGCCATCGCCGAGACGACCGCGCCGGTGGGCAGCACCGGCAGCAGCGCGCCGACGACGACGGCGGCCAGCAGCAGGACCAGCGCCCACAGCCAGTGGTCGGCGTGGGCGGCCGGGTCCAGCAGGTCGGTCAGCACGGCGGCCCGGCTCAGGCGCCCGGCACCGTCGCGAGGAACTCCCGCACCAGCCGGGTGACCTCCTCGGGGCGTTCCACCACCAGCAGGTGCGTCGTCCCGGCGACGATCTCCTCGCGCGCCCCGGCGATGCCGGCCGCGATCGCGCGGGTGTGCTCGCGGTCCACCACGTCGTGCTCCCCGGCCACGACGAGCGCCGGGACGCCGATGGCGGCCAGGTCCGCGACGGGGATCCGCGGCTGGTCCGCCCACAGCTCCACCAGCTTCGCCAGCACCACCGCGGTGTGCCCCGGCCCGTCCGGCGACAGCGCCTCGTGCTCGGCGCGCATCCGGGCCATCGCCTCGGAGTTCTCCGGCACGTCCTGCGTGCTGATGCCCTCCGGGCTGAGGTTCGCGCTGATCGCCACGACCGACCGGACCCGCTCGGGGTGCCGCACCGCCATCAGCAGCGCGATGACCCCGCCGTCGCTGAACCCGACGAGGTGGGCGCGGCCGACGCCCAGCGCGTCCAGCAGGGCCAGGGTGTCGAGGACGCCGTCGTCGTAGGAGAACGGGCCCTCCCGGTCCGGGGTGCGGCCGTGGCCGGGACGTTCGGCGGCGTGCACGGTGAACGCGTCCGCGAGGGCGTCGCCGATGGGCCGCATCGTCTCCAGCGAGCAGAACCCGCCGTGCAGCAGCACCAGCGGCTCGCCCGCGCCGGCGGTCTCGACGTGGCTGGGGATCCCGCGCAGGTCCAGGGAGGGCACGGGGTCAGGGTAGGACCGCGCGACCCTGCCGCGGTCGCTGCCGGTGCACTACCGTCCGTGCTCCTGCCGGCGTGGGAGAGGGGGCGGCGTGCTGCCGCGAGCACGGACCAGCGTCGTTTCCAGCACCGGGCCGGCGCAGCGGTGACGGAGTCCCGGCACCCGGACCGGCACCGCCTGCGCGACCTGGTGCCCTGGCGCCGCGGCGCCGGCCTGCCCCCGGGCCAGCGCGAGCTCGGCGTCTTCCCGCGCTTCTCCGACGACCCGCTGAAACCCCCGCCGCGGCTGCCGGCCGAACCGGAGCTCGTCGTCACCGGCGCCGTCGAGCGCGAGCTGCGGCTGCCCCTGCCCGGGGTCGTGGGACCGGCCCGGCGGGCCGACGTCGTCGCCGACTTCCACTGCGTCACGACGTGGACGACGCGCGGCCTGCGCTGGAGCGGGCTGCCGTTCTGCGCGTTCTGGCACCACGTCGTCGAGCCTGCGTGCGGGCCGTCCCCGGACACGAGCTGCGTCGTCGTGGAGGGGCTGGACGGGGCGCGCGCCGTCCTGCTGCTCGAGGACGCCCTCGCCCCCGACGTCCTGCTCGCCGACCGCCTCGACGGCGAACCGCTCACCCCCGCCCACGGCGCGCCCCTGCGGCTCGTGTCGCCGCGGCAGTACGGCTACAAGAACGTCAAGCACGTCCACCGGATCGAGGTGCACGCCGCCGTCCCCCCGAGCACCTACGGCCCCAAGGAGCACCTGCGGGCCCGGGTCGACCTCGAGGAACGGCACTCCACCACCGACCCCCGGCTGCTGCGGGCGGTGTACCGGCCGCTCGTCCCGCTGACCGCGGCGGTCAGCGCGTGGTCCCTGCGGCGCGGGCGGCGGTGAGCCTGTCGACGGGGGCCAGGGGGGAGGGGGGAAGCAGGAGAGGCCGGGCCCCTGGGGGACCCGGCCTCTGCACCGTTGCAGCGCAACGGGTGGAGCCGCCTCGGGGAATCGAACCCCGGACCTACGCATTACGAGTGCGTCGCTCTGGCCGACTGAGCTAAGGCGGCACTGCTGGTGGTGCTGCGCCCTCGCGGGCACGGACACTGAGCCTACAGGACACCAGCAGGTGCCTTCACCACGGGCTCACCGCCCCTCACACCGCGGCGCGGGCCACGAGGGCGCGGGCGTCCTCGGTGATGAGGTCGCCGTTGATCGCGGCCCCGGCCATCACGCCCGCCCCGGTGGAGGCGGCGAGCATGGCGCCGGGGTCGGCGACGTTCCCGGCGGCCCACACGCCGGGGACGTCGGTGGCGCCGCCGGGACGGGTGGGGACGAACTCGCCCATCGGGTTGGTGGCGAGCTGCCCGCCGAGCTGGCGGAACAGGTCGGCGCGGGCCCGGTAGTACGGGGTGACGACGAGGGCTTGCACGCCGACGTCCTCGCCGTCGAGGTCCACGACGAGGTCGCCGGGGGTCCCGCCGACGCGGCGGACGGTGCCCTCGCGGACGGTGATGCCCAGGGCGCGGTACTGCTGCGCGGTCTCGGCGGGCACGTCGAGGTCCTGCACGAAGAGGGTCACGTCGGGTGAGAGCTGGCGGAACATCAGCGCCTGGTGCAGCGCGGAGGGCCGGGAGCCGAGGACCCCGATCCGCTGCCCGCGCACCTCGTAGCCGTGGCAGAACGGGCAGTGCAGGACGCTGCCGCCCCAGAACCGGCGCAGGCCGGGGACGTCGGGCAGCTCGTCGGCGAGCCCGGTGGCCAGCAGGAGGCGCCGGGCCCGGACGACCCGCCCGGACAGCAGGCCGAGGGTGAACCCGGTGCCGTCGCGGTGGGCGGTGACGGCCCGGTCGTCGAGGAACCGGGCGCCGTACCCGCGGGCCTCGGCGCGGCCGGCGGCGAGCAGGTCCAGCGGCGCGGTGCCCTCGCGACCCAGGACGTTGTGGGCGTGCCCGGCGGGGGCGTTGCGGGGTTCGCCGGCGTCGACGACGACGACGTCCCGCAGCGAGCGGGCCAGCGCGACCGCGCCGGCGAGCCCGGCCGCTCCCCCGCCGAGGACCACCACGTCGGCGTTCACGTCGGCGCTCACGTCGGCGCTCACGTCGGCGCTCACGTCGGCGTTCACCGGGCGATCCACAGGGCGCGGGTGGCCTGCGGGGCCAGGGCGAGGGGTCCGTCGAGCAGCGCGGTCAGCGCGTCGGCGGCGGCGCGGTCCAGGCCGTCGACGTGCAGGTAGCGGGGCAGCCACAGCCGGGCGTACTCCTGCGCGGCGGCCCGGGTGCCGGCGTCGTCGGGAGCCCCGGTGGTGACGTCGCGGCGGGTGACGGTGAACCCGGCCGCCTCCAGGGCCCCGGTCCAGTCGGGGTGGTGGTTCCAGCCGGCGGCGAGCGCCGCGGCGCGACCGGCGTCCTCGGCGGGGTCGGTGGTGAAGCGGGGCAGGCCCTCGATCTCGACGACGGCGAGGGCGCCGCCGGGGGTGAGCGCGGCGCGGGCGCCGGCGAGCAGGGCGGCGGGGTCGGCGACGTGGTGCAGGGAGGAGGCGGCCCACGCGAGGTCGACGGGGCCGACGGCGGGGAACCCGTGGTCGAGGTCGGCGTCGAGGACGGTGAACCCCTGGGTGCGCAGCGCGTCGAGCATCGCCGGGTCGTGGTCGACGGCGGTGACGGTGGCGGCGGGGAACCGGTCGCGCAGCAGCCGGGTGCCGGTCCCGGTGCCGGCGCCGAGGTCGACGACGCGGCGCGGGGCGAGGTCGCCGAGGGCGTCGGTGAGCGCGTCGAGGACGGCGGTGAGCTGGCCGCCGAAGACGTGCGCGTCGAGGTCCAGGACGCGGTGGTGGCCGTCGTGGTCCCGGTGCTGGTGCTCGTGCTGGTGCTGTTGCCCGTGGTGGTGGCTCATGCCTCCACGGTACGGACGCCGTGCGCCAGACGCTTACCATCTTGCGCATGGAGCAAGACGTGGACAGCCTCATCCGCCGCCGCATCCGGGGCCTGCGCCTGGCCCGCGGCTGGTCGCTCGACAACCTCGCCGCCCGGTGCTTCCTCAGCCCCTCCACCCTCAGCCGCCTGGAGACCGGCAACCGGCGCATCGCGCTCGACCAGCTCGTCCCCATCGCCCGCGCCCTCGACACCACCCTCGACGACCTCGTCGCCACCGAGGACGACGAGGACGTGCTGATCCGCCCCGAACCCGAGCACCGGCCCGGTGTCACGACGTGGCTGCTGTCCCGCGACCGCGCCGTCGCCGGGGTGAGCGTCGCGAAGATGCGCCTCGCCGCGACCCCGGCGGGCCCCCCGTCCGGGTCGCCGGAGGACGAACCCCGCGTCCACCCCGGCCGGGAGTGGTTCACCGTCCTGTCCGGCCGGGCCCGGCTCGAGCTCGGCGGCCGCGTCGTCGACGTGGTCCCCGGTCAGGCCGCCGACTTCTCCACGATGGTCCCGCACCGCATCAGCGCCGCCCCCGGCACCGGCGACCTGGAGATCCTGTCCATCTTCGACCGCGACGGCGAACGGGCCCACCTGCACGACTGAGGCGTCAGGACCGGCGCGGCCACGGCAGGCGCGCCACCAGCGCGAAACCCTCCCCGTCCCGGTGCGCGCGCACCGTCCCGCCGACCAGCTCGACCCGTTCGCGCAGCCCCACCAGCCCGAAACCCGACGACGGCGCCCCCACCCCCACCGCGGCGGGACCCCCGGGCCGGTCCTGCACGACGACGTGCAGCGCCCGGCCGCGCCGCCCGCTCACCCGCACCCGCGCCCGGTGCCCGGGCGCGTGCTTGCGCACGTTCGTCAGACCCTCCTGCACGACCCGGAACGCGGTGCGCCCCAGCGCCTCCGGCACCTCGGGGACGTTCGGGACGGCCAGGTCGAGCTCCACCGGCAGGCCCAGCCCGCGCACCTCCTCGACGAGGGCGGGCAGGTCCTCCAGCGTCGGCTGCGGGTTCGCCGCCTCCCGCGTCGACTCCTCCCGCAGGACCCCGAGGATGTCGCGCAGGTCCTGCAGCGCCGCGTGCGCGCTGCGCCGGATCGTTCCCGCCGACGCCACGACCTCCGGGTCGGCCGACCCCTCCAGCCGCAGTTCCAGCGCCCCGGCGTGCATGCTGACCAGGGAGATCCGGTGGGCCAGCACGTCGTGCATCTCCCGCGCGATGCGCGCCCGCTCCACCGACCGGGCCTGGTCGGCGCGCAGCTCGTGCTCGGCGCGGGACCGCTCGGCCTGCTCCCGCCAGGACGCCGCGAGCTGCCGCCGCGCCCGCACGTACATCCCCCACGCCAGGGTCCCCACGACGACCGCGACGTACACCGGCACGACCGCCCACCACGGGATGTCCGGTTCGGGCCACACCACCCCCTGCACCACGGCGGCGGCGGCGACCCCGGCCGCCACCCACGCCGCGACCGGGAACCGGCGCCGCACCGCCACCCCGAACAGCGTCACCAGCGAGACGAGCCCCAGCGCCCACGACAGCGTCGAGGCCACCGTCACGACCACCGCGACCGCCACCGGCCACCGGCGGCGCGCGAACAGCAGCGGCGTCAGCACCAGCCCGAGCAGCAGGTCCGCCGCGACGACGGCGTCCGAGCGCTGCTCCGGGGTGTCCTCCAGGCCGATGCCCACCAGGACCAGCCCCACCCCCCAGCAGCCCAGCACCGCGAGCGCGTCACCGGTCAGGCGCAGCGCCCGGTTCCCCCGGGCCCACCACGGCCCGGGCGGCGGCGGTCCCGGCGGCGTCGTCGGTTCCCGGACGGTCGTGGCTCCGCTCACGCGCCCACCGTAGGGGGGCGCGGCGGGGGGGGGGGGGGGGGGGGGGGGGGGGGGGGGGGGGGGGGGGGGGGGGGGGGGGGGGGGGGGGGCGGGGGGGGGTGGGGGGGGGGGGGGTGGCCCCCGCACGCCCGCCCGGAGGGGCGGCGGCCCGGGGGGGGTGGGGGGAGCCGGGACGGTCGGGCCACCCCACCCCCCCCCCGGGGGGGGGGCCCCGGCGGCGCCCCGTGATCACGGGGCGGTCAGGAGCAGGTGGTCCCCTCCTGCGGCGCGGTCCCGGCGACCAGGTACTCGTCGACGGCGGAGTCCACGCACGCCGACCCCGTCGCGTACGCGGTGTGACCGTCCCCGTCGTAGGTGAGCAGCCGGCCCGACGCCAGCTGCGCGGCCAGGCCCTGCGCCCACGCGTACGGCGTCGCGGGGTCGCGGACCGTGCCGACCACCACGATCGGGCCGGCGCCCTCGGCGCGCACCGGCCGCACCTCCCCCACCGGGGCGACGGGCCAGTTCGTGCAGGCCAGCCCGCCCCAGGCCAGGAACGGCCCGAACGTCGGGGACCGCTGCGCGAACTCCCGCACGGTGCGCTCCACCTGCGGCGCGGACTCGGCGTCGTCGCGGTCCAGGCAGTTCACGGCGTAGATGACGGTGGTGGAGTTGTCCAGGTACCGGCCGTCGGCGCCGCGGTGCGCGTACGCGTCGGCCAGGGCCAGCAGCTGCGACCCGTCGCCCGCGGACGCCGCCGTCAGCGCGCTCGACAGCCGGGGCCACGCCGCGGCCGAGTACAGCGGGTACGCCACCGCGAAGTACCCCAGCCCCTGCACCAGCGGGCGGTCCGTGCCGGTCGGCAGCGGGCGGGCGTCCAGGGAGTCCAGCAGGTCGCGCACCTGCGCGACGCCGTCGTCGACGCTCCCGGTCAGCGGGCAGTCGTCCCCGTCGAGGCAGTCGGCGACGTAGGACCGCAGCGCCACCTCGAACCCCGCGGCCTGCCCGGCGTTGACCTCCTGGCTCGTCAGGGCCGGGTCGATCGCCCCGTCCAGGACGACCCGGCCCACGCGCTGCGGGAACAGCTCGGCGTACCAGGCGCCCAGGTAGGTGCCGTAGCTCTTGCCGAGGTAGCTGAGCCTGTCGTCGCCCAGGGCGGCGCGCAGCACGTCGAGGTCCCGGGCGACCGAGCGGGTGTCGACGTGCGCGGCCAGCGGCCCCGACGCGGCGCACCCCACTCCCAGCTCGGTGGTCCGCTCCGCCAGGGCCCGCACCTCGGCGGGGTCGTCGGGGGTCGGGTCCGTCGTCAGGAACGCGTCGACCCGCGCGTCGGTCAGGCACCGCAGCGGCGAGGACGACCCCACGCCGCGCGGGTCGAACCCCACGACGTCGTAGTGGTCGCGCACGTCGGCGGACACCACCTGCTCCGCGGCCCGCGCGTACTCGACGCCGGAGGCGCCCGGGCCGCCGGGGTTCAGGACCAGGGACCCCAGCCGGTCCTCCCCCTCCGCGGACGTCGGCAGCCGCACCACCGCCAGCGTCGTCGTGCCCGCGGCGGGCGCGGCGTAGTCCACCGGCACCGTCAGCTGCGTGCACTGGAACCCGCCGGAGCAGTCGGCCCACTGCAGGTCCTGGGCGTAGAACGCCGACAGCGCCGGGTCGGTGGCGTTCTCGCCCTCGACCGCCCGCGCGGTCCCCACCGGGCTGGGGTCCGGGCTGGAGCCTCCCAGCGCCGAGCACCCCGACAGCACCAGCGTGGCGGCGGCGAGGGAGCAGACGACTCGTCGGGCGGCGCGCATGGTGAGGGCCACGGTACGTGACGTCACTCGTCGCGGCCGGGGGGCCGCAGGCTCAGGGCCAGCGCCTCGATGGCCAGCAGCGGCGCGACGTTCTGCGCCAGGCGCTCGCGGGCCAGCTGCACGGCGTCGGCGCGGCGCAGCGTGTCCTCCGCGGTGCTCGCCGCGGCCATCGCCCGCACGTCGTTCGTCATGTCCCCGTTGACCAGCTCCACCGGGGCCCCCAGCTGCAGGACCAGGACGTCGCGCAGCAGCCCGAGCAGGTCCACCAGCGCCCGGTCCAGGACGTCGGTCTGGTGCCGGCGGGCGCGGCGCTTCTGGTCCTCCTCCAGCTGGCGCACCTGCGCGCGCACCGCCGGGGGGACGGTCGCGGACCCGTCGGCGCCCAGGGCGCGCAGCAGCTCGGCCCGCTCCCGGGCGTCGCGCTCGGTGGTGGAGGCACCGGCCTCCTCGGCGGCGACCTCGACGAGCTCACCGGCGGCCACGACGGCGTCGCCGACGCCGCGCACCCGCTGCGGCAGCCGCAGGACCTCGCGGCGGCGGATGCGGGCGCCCTCGTCGCGGGCCAGCCGCCGCGCCAGCCCGACGTGGGACTGCGCGGCGCGCGCGGCGAAGGCGGCCATCACGGGGTCGATCCCGTCGCGGCGCACCAGCAGCTCGGCCACGGCGTCGGCGGGCGGGACGCGCAGCGGGACGTGCCGGGCGCGGGAGCGGATCGTGGGCAGGACGTCGTCGACGGCGGGCGCGCACAGCAGCCAGACCGTCTGCGCGGGCGGTTCCTCGATGGTCTTCAGCAGCACGTTGCCGGAGGTCGGGTTGAGCCGGTCGGCGTCCTCGATGACGATCACCCGCCAGCGCGCCACCGACGGGCGGCGCTGGGCGGTGGCGATGAGCGGCTCGACGTCCTCGCGGCGGATCTGCATGTGCTCGGTGGAGAAGACCGTGACGTCGGCGTGGGACCCGGCGACGGCGGTCCGGCAGCCGGGGCAGCGGCCGCAGCCGACCTCGGCGGGGTCCTCGCACGCCAGCGCGGCCGCGAAGGCGCGGGCCGCGGTCGAGCGCCCCGAGCCGGGCGGGCCGGTCAGCAGCCACGCGTGGGTCATGCCGGTGGTGCCGCGGCGGGCGGCGAGCGCGGCGCGGGTCAGGACGTGGACGGCCGGGCCCTGGCCGACGACCTCGTCCCAGACGCTCACCGCGCACCCGCCTGCGAACGCACCGGGACGGGCAGCAGGCCCGTGAGGTGGGCGCGCAGCTTCTCCTGCACCGTCTCGGGGGTGGTCGTGGCGTCGAGCACGAGGTAGCGGGCGGGGTCGCGGCGGGCCAGCAGCAGGAACTGCTCGCGCACCCGGGCGTGGAAGTCCCGCGACTCCGCCTCGAGGCGGTCGTCGGGCGCGCGGCCGGAGCGGCGCCGCGCGGCGGTGACGGGGTCGACGTCCAGGACGACGGTCAGGTCCGGCAGCAGGTCCTGGGTGGCCCACCCCGACAGCCGCTCGACGTCGGCGGCGGGCAGGTCGCGCCCGGCCCCCTGGTAGGCCAGCGAGGAGTCGACGTAGCGGTCGGTGACGACGACGGCGCCGCGGCCCAGGGCGGGGCGGACGACCTCGGCGACGTGCTGGGCGCGGTCGGCGGCGAACAGCAGCGCCTCGGCGCGCGGGCTCAGCGGCGCGCCGTCGCGGCGGTGGCGCAGCAGGACCTCGCGCAGGTCGCGGCCGGTGGCGGTGCCGCCGGGTTCGCGGGTGACGACGGCCTCGTGGCCCCGCTCGGCCAGCCACGCCGCCAGCAGCGCGGCCTGGGTGGTCTTGCCCGAGCCGTCACCGCCCTCCAGGGCGAGGAAGAACCCGCCCGGGCTGCGGGCGGGACGGGCGGCGGGGGCGTCGGGGACCACGGCACCAGCCTGCCCGCGACGGTCCCAGGCCGCGAGGAGGTCGGCGCGCAGGCTGGTCCCGCGGCGGTCGTCCATCTGCCGGTAGGCGACCACGCCCGCGGCGACGGTGACCACGCCGGCCAGCGCCATCGCCAGGGCGGACCCCGCGTACGTCACCGACCAGTGGTCGCTGGGCGCCAGGGTGAGCTCGCCGAGGGCGTTCGCGACCCAGGGGGCGACGAGCATCACGGCGATGATGACGACGCGGGTGCTGGACCCGACGAAGGAGAAGGTGCGGCCGCGGACGTCGTCGTCGACCTCCAGGCCGAGCAGCGTGTAGGCCGAGACGTACGCGAGGCCGGTGAACAGGCCCAGGGCCACGACGCACAGCGACGCGACGACGATGTCGTGCACGAGCGCGACCAGCACCAGCGACACCCCGGCGGCGGACAGCGCCAGCCCGAAGGTGCGGCGCCGGCTGAGCCCGGCCAGCCAGCGCGGCCCCTGCCACACCCCGAGGGCGACCCCGGCGAAGACGGCCATCACGACGACCCCGTACCCGGGGTCGCCCGCGCCGAGGCTGGTGACGAAGGCGCGCCCGAGGCCGAGCACGACCCCGCCGGCGCCGAACGCGACGAGCATCCCGAGGACGAGCCCGCGCAGCAGCGCCGAGCGCCCCACGAACCGCCAGCCCTCGACGATGTCGCGCCCGAGCGTGGGCGCGAGCCCGCCCTCGCGGGGCGCGACCTGGCGCGGCGGGATGTCCAGGCGCCAGATGACGGCGGCCGCGACGAGGAACGTGAGGGCGTTGACGTACATCGCCAGATCGGACTGCCCGCCGGCGAGGAAGGGCAGCACGTTGTCCAGGACCCCGGTGAGCAGGGTCAGCAGGATGAAGGCGAGCCCGGCGACGGGCGCCGAGCCGTAGGTCGCGACGAGGCTGACCTGGTTGGCCGCCTCCAGCCGGTGGCGGGGCACGAGGTTGGGGACGGTGGCGTCCTTGGCCGGGCCCCAGAACAGGGTGACCAGCTCGATGAGCAGGGTGGCGACGAACAGCCAGGTGAGGTTCCCGACGACCGGGATGGAGGCGAACAGCGCGAACCGCAGGACGTCGCCGACGACCATCGTCGTCCGGCGGTCGAGGCGGTCGGCCAGGGCTCCCGCGAGCGGCCCGAGCAGGGCCGCGGGGGCCAGCTGCAGGACGAAGACGGTGGAGACGGCGACGCTGGTCTGGGTGGCGTCGCCGACGGTCAGGCCCGCGGCGGTGCCCAGCTTGGCGAGCATCCCCAGCCAGTCCCCGAAGCTGGAGAGCATCAGGGACAGCCACATGCGGCGGAAGTCGGGGTAGTCGCGCAGCAGGGCCCGCACGTCGTGGTCGGGTGCGCCCGCAGCGCGCTCCGCGGGGTGGTCGGGAGCGGCTGCGGGTGGGGTCACGTCGTCAGGGTAGATGCCCCGCCGGGCACCTCCCCGCGCTCGGGGCCGGGCTGCGCGGGCAGCGCGACGGGGCCGCGCGGGGGCGCGACCCGGCGCTCGGCGCGGCGGCTGAGGGTCAGCAGCGGGCGTTCGAGGAGGGCGTGGGCGAGCAGCCCGGCGACCTGGCAGCCGGCGAAGGCGACGACCACGACGACGACCTGGAGGGCGATGCCGGCGGGTCCGCCGAGGTCGGGCAGGACGCGGGCCAGCACGATCGCGGCGAGGGTGATGACGGGCACGTGCACGAGGTACAGGGAGTAGGAGGCGTCCCCGAGGCGGCCCAGCAGCGCCGGGACCCGCAGCCGGCCCTCGCGCTCGAGGGTCGCCAGGCCGGTGACGGTCAGGGCGGAGCCGCCGCCGAGGGCCAGGGCCATCGCGAGCCCGGTGCCGGTCAGGGGCCCCTGCAGGGACAGGTCGACCCAGGTGGCGAGCAGGACGGTGAGCCCGGCGCCCAGCAGCAGCGGCCCGCGGCCGGCGGCGCGGCCGCTGACGACGAGCCAGCCGGCGACGACGCCCATCCCGAACTCCAGGTTCAGCGGGTTGGTCGCGACCTCCAGCCACGGCGAGGCGCCCTCGGGCACGAACGGGCGCCCGACGAGGACGGCCGCGGCCCAGGCGATCAGGACGGCGCGGGCGGCGCCGCGGCCGGCGCGGCCGGCCAGCAGCGACAGGGCGAAGACGAGGTAGAAGCCCATCTCGTAGACGAGGGTCCAGCCCACCAGCAGCAGCGGCTCGCCGCGCTGGGGCAGCAGCGCGAACGTCGCGAGCAGGTCGGTCTCCTCGCCGTTGCCCCGGGCCAGGCCGGGGGCGGCGAGCACGACGGCCAGCAGGACGAGGGAGACGGCCCAGTACAGCGGGTAGACCCGGCTGACCCGGCGCCAGGCGAACCGGCCCAGGGAGGGCGCGGGGGCGCCGGCGAACAGGGCGCCGCCGGCGGTGACGGCCATGACGAAGCCGCTGACGACGAAGAAGAGGTCGACGCCGGACTGGGCGGGCCACCACACCGGCTGCAGCAGCGAGGTGCCGAAGACCTTGTGCTCGAAGGCGGTCGGGCCGCCGAGGTGGACCAGGACGACGAGCGAGGCGGCGACGGCGCGCACGGCCTGCAAGCTCAGCAGCCGGCCGGCGGGCGGCGGGGTGGTGGTGGGCACGAGCAGCGACCCTGGCCCACCGCGGACCCCGCCTCGCCGTCTTCACGGCACCTTCACCCGGGTGCCGAGCGAGGATCGACGCTGCGTGCGTCGACCCTCACCCGGCGTGCGTGAGAGGTGCCGGTCAGGACTCCGCGGCCGCGGCGGTCTTCTTCGCCGGCGCCCGCTTCGCGGCCGTCTTCTTCGCGGCGGTCTTCTTCGCCGCCGCCTTCTTCGCGGTCTTCTTCACCGGCCCCTTGGCCCGCTTCTCCGCCAGCAGCTCCGCGGCCCGCTCCAGCGTCACCGTCTCGGGGTCGTCGTCCTTGCGCAGCGTCGCGTTGGTCGTGCCGTCCGTCGCGTACGGCCCGAACCGGCCGTCCTTGATGACGATCGGCTGACCGGACTCGGGGTCGGGGCCGAGCTCCTTCAGCGGCGGCTTGGCGACCGCACCGCGCCGCGTCTTGGGCTGGGCGTAGATCGCCAGCACCTCCGGCAGCGTGATGGAGAAGATCTGGTCCTCGGTCTCCAGGGAGCGCGAGTCCGTGCCCTTCTTCAGGTACGGGCCGTAGCGGCCGTTCTGCGCGGTGATCTCGTCACCGGTCTCCGGGTCGGTGCCCACCACCCGCGGCAGCGACAGCAGCTGCAGGGCCTGCTCCAGGGTGACGGTCTCGACCGACATGTCCTTGAACAGCGACCCCGTGCGCGGCTTCGCCTTCGCCGCCTTCTTCGCGGCGCGCTTCTTCGGCGCCCCCTCCGCCGGCGGCTCCGGCGCGGGCTCGTCCTCGATCAGCTCGGTGACGTACGGGCCGTACCGGCCCACCCGCGCCACGATCGTGCGCCCGGTGGCGGGGTCCTGCCCCAGGACGTTGTCGCCCTCGGACTGGGTGGTCAGCAGCTCGTAGGCCCGCTCGACGGTCATCTCGTCGGGGGCGACGTCCTCGGGCACCGACGCCTTGAGCAGTTCACCGGTCTCGCGGTCCGGCCCCTCCAGGTAGGGCCCGTACCGGCCCACCCGCAGGACGACGCCGTCCCCGATCGGGATCGTGGAGATCTCCCGCGCGTCGATCGCGCCGAGGTCGTCGGCCAGGCCCTTGATGCCGTCCAGCTCCAGGTCCGCGGCGTGACCGGCACCGGAGTCCGGGCCGGCGCCGGAGGGCGCGGCGGCACCGTTGGCCGGGCCGTCGGCCCCGAAGTAGAACTTCGTCAGCCAGTCGACGCGCTCGGCCTCCCCGCGCGAGATCGCGTCGAGGTCGTTCTCCATCTCGGCCGTGAAGTCGTAGTCGACGAGCTTGGGGAAGTGCTCCTCCAGCAGTCGCGTCACCGCGAACGCCAGCCAGCTCGGCACCAGGGCCGACCCCTTGTACCAGACGTACCCGCGGTCGACGATGGTCGAGATGATCGACTGGAACGTCGAGGGACGCCCGATCCCCTTCTCCTCCAGCGTCTTGATGAGGCTGGCCTCGGTGTACCGGGCCGGCGGGGTCGTCTCGTGGCCGTCGGCGGTCAGGTCCCGCGCGGTCAGCCGGTCACCGGCGGCGACCTGCGGCAGGCGGCGGTCGTCGTCGCCGGCGCTCTCCTCGTCACGGGTGGCGTCCCGGCCCTCCTCATAGGCGGCGAGGAACCCGCGGAACGTGATGATCGTGCCGGAGGCGGAGAACTCGGCGTCGCGGCCGTCGGCGGTGGTCGCCCCCAGCCGGACCGTCGCGGTCGTCCCCCGCGCGTCGTGCATCTGCGAGGCGACGGTCCGCTTCCAGATGAGGTCGTACAGGCGGAACTCGTCGCCGCGCAGCTCACCGGACACCTGCGCGGGGGTGCGGAAGTTCTCCCCCGCCGGGCGGATCGCCTCGTGGCCCTCCTGGGCGTTCTTCGCCTTGGAGGTGTAGTTGCGCGGGGAGTCCGGCACGTACTCCGGGCCGTACAGCTCCCGGGCCTGCGCCCGCGCCGCCGCCAGCGCCTGCGCCGACAGCTGGATCGAGTCGGTGCGCATGTACGTGATGTAGCCGCGCTCGTACAGGCCCTGCGCGGTGCGCATCGTCTGCCGGGCGTTCAGCCGCAGCTTGCGGGAGGCCTCCTGCTGCAGCGTGGAGGTGATGAACGGCGCCGCCGGGCGCCGCGTGTACGGCTTCTCCTCCACCCCGCGGACGGCGAACTCGGAGTTCTCCAGCCCCGCGACGAGGGCCTGCGCGGCCGCCACGTCGAGGTGGGCGACGTTCCGCGTCCTCAGCGTCCCGTCGTCGGCGAAGTCGCGGCCGCTGGCCACCCGCCGGCCCTCGACCTGCGACAGCTTCGCGGTGAACGCGCTGTCGCCCTCGGGCGCGAAGGTGCCGGTGACGTCGGCGTAGCCGGCGGCGACGAACGCCATCCGCTCGCGCTCGCGCTCCACGCACAGCCGGGTGGCCACCGACTGCACGCGCCCGGCCGACAGGCCCGCGCGGACCTTGCGCCACAGCACCGGGGACAGCTCGTAGCCGTAGAGGCGGTCCAGGATGCGCCGGGTCTCCTGCGCGTCGACGAGCCGGTCGTCGATGTCGCGCAGCTCCCGCACCGCCTGCTGGATGGCCTCCCGGGTGATCTCCCCGAACACCATGCGCCGGTACGGGATGCGCGGTTCGAGCGCCTGCACGAGGTGCCAGGCGATGGCCTCGCCCTCCCGGTCGCGGTCGGTGGCGAGGATGAGCTCGTCGGCGTCCTTGAGGGCGCGCTTGAGCTCGGAGACCTTCTTCTTCTTGTCGGTGTCGACGACGTAGTAGGGCTCGAAGCCGTGGTCGACGTCGACCGCGAACTTGCCGAAGGGGCCCTTCTTCATGTCGTCGGGCAGCTGCGAGGGCTGCGGCAGGTCGCGGATGTGGCCGACCGACGCCTCCACGACGTACCCCGGTCCGAGGTAGTTGGAGATGTTCTTGACCTTGTTCGGCGACTCGACGATCACCAGTCGGCGCAGCCCGTCACCGGACGCCGTCGTTGCCTGGGACTTGCCCGCCACTGGTCCTGCCTCTCACCTTCGGATCGTTGCCCCGGGCGCCGGTCCCACCGCTGGGCCGGCACGCCCTGCCGAGCACTCTCGCACGCCACGTCGGCACCGTGTGCACCCGTGCTGCGCCGGTCCGTGCTCCGGACCCGCGCCGGGCGTGCCCCGCCAATGTGCCACGGCACCGCCCGGGGGACGCAACCCGCGGTCGCCGGGGGCGGGACCGGGACGGGACCGGGGCGGGCCGGGGCGCGGTCAGGGCAGGCGCAGGAACCCGTCCGCCACCAGCGACCGCACCCGCGGGTACAGCCGCTCCCGCACCCCGCCCACGGCCTCCTCCCCCAGCACCGCGAGCCCGGCGGTGATCTGCCCGACCGTCAGCTCCCCGTCGCAGGCCCCCACGAGCCCGGCGAGGTCCCCGTCGACCTGCGCGACGCGGCGCAGGCCGCCGCCCTGGCGCAGCAGCACGATCCGCGGGTCCGGGTCGCCGGGGGTGTGGAAGCGCTCGTCGGTCACGTCGGGGGCGACCGTCAGCCGCAGCTCCCCGAGGTCCTCCACGAGCGCCAGCCGGTCGTGCGCGGCCAGCCCGGCCGCGAAGACCTCCCCCAGCGGGTCGCTCAGCGCCGCGAGGTTCTCCTCGAACCGGCGCAGCGGGGCGCCGTCGCGGGCCGGGCGGCGCAGCGTGACGACGCCGAACCCGACGCCGTCCACGCCCCGCGCGGCGAAGTCGTCGAGCCAGGCGGCGTACAGCTCGTCGAAGCGCGGGCCGGGCTTCTGCCCGCCGTCGCGGATCCACGTCTCGGCGTACAGGGCCGGGTCGGCGACCTCGCGCTGCACGACCCACGCGTCCAGCCCCGTCCCCTCCAGCCAGCCCTCCACGCGCTGCGACCAGGTCTGCCCGTCGTGCAGCTCCCAGTTCGCCAGCAGCTGCGCGACGCCGCCCGGTTCCAGCACCGACGGCAGCGACCCGACGAGCTGCGCCACCAGCGAGTCGCCGGCCATCCCGCCGTCGCGGTACTCGTAGGTGGGGACCGCGCCGGTGCGGGGGGTGATGACGAACGGCGGGTTCGACACGACCAGGCCGAACCGCTCCCCCGGCTCCACCGGCTCCAGCAGCGACCCGTGGCGCAGGTCCAGGGCCACCTCGTTGAGGGCGGCGTTGACGGCCGCGAGGTCCAGCGCCCGCTCGGAGGTGTCCGTGGCCGTGACGCGGCGCGCGTGCCGCGCGGCGTGCAGGGCCTGCACCCCGCAGCCGGTGCCGATGTCCAGGACCCGGTCGACGGGCGTGCGGACCGTCGCCGAGGCCAGCGTCAGCGACGCGCCCCCCACGCCGAGGACGTGGTCGGGGCGCAGCACGTCCCCGGTGGCGACCTCCCCGAGGTCGCTGACCAGCCACCACTGCACCGGTTCACCGGCGTCGTCGGCGGCGTAGGGCCGCAGGTCCACCAGGGGCCGCACCTCGTCCTCCGGCGCCGACCCCGCCGCCGCCACCAGGCCCAGGGCCGCGGCCCCGGCCGTCCCCGTGCGGGGCAGCGCGGCGTCCAGCTCACCGCGGGTCACCGCCCGCCCCAGGGTACCCAGCCGCAGCAGGACCGCGCCCGGCTCCCGGGAACCGGCCGTCGCCCGCAGCGCCGGCAGCGGCTGCTCGCGGTCCAGGGCGGCCCGGGCGACGTCCCCGACGAGCCGGCCCACCCCGTCGACGGTGTAGTCCGCGGCGCGCAGGTCCGCGCGCAGGCCGGCGAGGAGTTCTCTGGGGTCGCTCACGCGGCCCGAGTCTGCCAGCTCAGCGCAGCCGGTCCGCGCCCTCCTCGGCCGTGAGGTCCACCGCCGCCGAGCCCGCCGCCGATCCCGCCGCCGGTCCCGTGGGGGCCGACATGTCCACCCGCCGCGTCTTGCTGAGGACGACCGCGACGACGATGACGACCGTCGCGACCGCCGCGATGCCGTACCGGGCCACCGGGTTGGCGTCGGTGCCGATGGACAGCGTCACGACCGCGGGCGCCACCAGCAGCGCCACCAGGTTCATCACCTTGATGAGCGGGTTGATCGCCGGGCCGGCGGTGTCCTTGAACGGGTCGCCGATCGTGTCGCCGATGACGGTGGCCGCGTGCGCCGCCGACCCCTTCCCGCCGTGCAGGCCGTCCTCGACGAGCTTCTTCGCGTTGTCCCACGACCCGCCGGAGTTCGCCAGGAACACCGCCATGAGGACGCCCGCGGCGATCGCGCCGCCCAGGAAACCCGCCAGCGGGGCGACCCCCAGGCCGAACCCGACGGCGATCGGCGCGAACGCCGCCAGGAGCCCCGGGGTGGCCAGCTCGCGCAGCGCGTCGCGGGTGCACAGGTCCACGACCCGCCCGTGGTCCGGTTCCTCGGTGCCGTCCATGATCCCGGGGTGGTCGGCGAACTGCCGCCGCACCTCCAGCACGACGGCCCCCGCCGAGCGGCCCACCGCGTTGATCGCGAGCCCGGCGAACAGGAACACCACCGCGGCCCCCAGCAGCACCCCCACCAGCGTCGTCGGCGTCGAGACGCTGAAGTCGCCGATGGTGCGCTGCAGGTACTGCGAGGGGGGCTCGATCCCCACGGCCGCCTCGTTGATGCGCTGCACCACCGCGCCCTGGTACGACCCGAACAGCGCCGTCGCCGCCAGCACGGCCGTCGCGATCGCGATGCCCTTGGTGACGGCCTTCGTCGTGTTCCCGACCGCGTCCAGCTCGGTGAGGACCGCGGCGCCCGCGCCGTCGACGTCGCCGCTCATCTCCGCGATGCCCTGCGCGTTGTCGCTGACCGGGCCGAACGTGTCCATCGCGACGATGACGCCGACCGTGGTGAGCAGCCCGCACCCGGCGAGCGCCACCAGGAACATCGCCAGGGCCAGGACGCCCCCGGCCAGCAGGAACGCCAGGAACACCGCGCCGCCGATGACGAGCGTGGTGTAGACCGCCGACTCCAGGCCCAGGCCGATCCCGGACAGCACGACGGTCGCGGCCCCGGTCACCGAGGAACCGGCGACGTCGCGGGTGGGCCTGGCCTCGGTGCCGGTGTAGTGGCCGGTGAGGAACAGGATGAGGACGGCGAGCAGGATCCCGAGGAACACGGCCGCGAACGCGATGAGCCGGGGGTCGCCGTTGAGGGTGGCGACGGTCGCGTCGGCGCCGGCGAACCCCGCGAACGTCGAGGGCAGGAACGCGTAGCACGCGACGCCGGTGCCGACGAGGGCGACGACCGCGGACAGGTAGAACCCGTTCTGGATGGACGTCAGGCCGCTGACGCCGGGCCGGGCGCGGACGAGCACGACGCCGAGGGCGGCGGTGACCGCGCCGATCGCGGGGATCAGCAGCGGCAGGACCAGGCCGTCCTCGCCGATGGCGGCGCTGCCGAGGATGACGGCCGCGACGATGGTGACGGCGTAGGACTCGAACAGGTCGGCGGCCATCCCGGCGCAGTCGCCGACGTTGTCGCCGACGTTGTCGGCGATGGTGGCGGGGTTGCGGGGGTCGTCCTCGGGGATGCCCTGCTCGATCTTGCCGACGAGGTCGGCCCCGACGTCGGCGGCCTTGGTGAAGATGCCGCCGCCGACGCGCATGAACATCGCCAGCAGCGCCGCGCCGAAGCCGAAGCCCTCCAGGACGGTGGGGGCGTCGTCGCCGTAGACCAGGACGGCGACCGCCGCGCCCAGCAGCCCCAGGCCCACGGTGGTCATGCCGACGACCCCGCCGGTGCGGAACGCGATCCGCATGCCGTCCTCGCGGCCGCCGTCGGGCCGGCGGGCGGCGGCGGCCACGCGCACGTTCGCGCGGACGGCCAGCGACATCCCGAGGTAGCCGATGGCGGCGGAGAACGCGGCGCCGACGAGGAACGCGACGCTGCGGGCGGCCCGCAGGTCCCAGCCGTCGGCGGGCAGCGCCAGCAGCAGGATCAGGACGGCGACGGCGAACCAGGCGAGGGTGCGGAACTGCCGCCGCAGGTAGGCCGCCGCGCCGTCCTGGACGGCCCGGGCGATGGCCTGCATGCGCTCGGTGCCCTCACCGGCCGCCAGCACCTGCCGTCGGAACACGAAGGCGGCGAGGAGCGCGAGGACGGCGACGACCGCGACGGCGATCGTGATGCCCTGGGCGGAACCGGAAAGACTCTCGGGTACGGGCACGCGTCCTCCTCGACGAGTGATGACCTCGTTGCGCAGCGTAGGACAGCACTCCCGGGAGTGCCACGCCGTGCGATCACCGCCCTGCGAGCCCGCGGTGGGTCAGAAGGCGCGTACCGGTGCCGTCTCGGCCTGGAGCCGCCACGAGAGCGTCACCCCGCCGGACTGGCTGGACGGCTCGCTGGAGTCGGCCATCCCGGCCATGAGGGCCAGGGACAGCGGGTCGGCCGTGGCCAGCGGGCCGGGGCCGTCCGGCAGCGGTTCGCCGTCGGCCGAGCACTGCACGACGGTCACGTCGAGACGTTCCTCGTCGTCGCACAGCCGCATGTCGACCAGGCCCACCGCCGGCCCGGTGGGGGTCTGGAGCGCACCGCCGGCGACGGCGCGCGCGCACGCCTCGCCGATGGCGATGCGGATCTCGTCGAGCTGCTCCTCCCCGAACCCGGCCCGGCGCGCCACCGAGACGGCCACGAGCCGCGCGGTCCGCACGTGCTCGGCCAGCGGCGAGAACCGCAGGGTGACGGTGGGCACGGGTGGGGTCCTGACTGGGAGGAGCGGGCGGATCAGGAGGAGGCGTTGGCCTCGTCGGACGACGCGGAGGCCGCGATGGCGTCGGCGACGGTGTCGTGGATGGGGAACACCTTGGTCAGGCCCGTGATGCGGAAGACCTTCAGGATCTTCTCCCGCTGGCACACCAGGTGCAGGGAACCGTCGTGGGAGCGGACGCGCTTGAGGCCGCCCACGAGGACGCCGAGCCCGGTGGAGTCCAGGAACTCGACGCCCTCCATGTCCACGACGAGGTGGTGGTGGCCGGCGCCGACGAGTTCGTTGAGCCGCTCACGCAGGGTGGGTGCGGTGTACACGTCGATCTCGCCGGACACCTCGACGACGGTCCGGCCGCTCTCCTCGCGGCTGGTCACCGACAGGTCCACTAGGACCCCTCCTCGCTGCTGGTCGGCTGCGCGCGGTCGCGTGCAGGTACGTGCGGAGTCTGCTGCCGAGGACGCTGCCGCGCCCTCCCTGGCATTCAACCATTGCGCTGCGTGATCGGCTTGTCCAGCTCGGGCGATGGGCTCCCCCGGGCGGGGGGAGACTGTGCGGCGTGAGCTCGGACAGCCCCGGCCCCGCCGGCCCGCCCCGGTGGCAGCGGCTGCTGGACGCCGGTCGCCGCGGCGACCGCGTCCGGCACGTCGAGCAGCTGCCCGCGCGCCCCGGAGCCCGGGAGCCGTGGCCGTCGTGGGCCGACCCCGACGTCGTGGCCGCCCTCGAGCGCGGCACCGGCGGCCTGCCCTGGCGGCACCAGGTGCTGGCCGCCGACGCCGTGCACGCCGGTCGCTCCACCGTGCTGTCCGCCGGGACGGCCTCGGGCAAGTCGCTGGCCTTCCAGCTGCCGGTGCTGACGGCGCTGCGCGCCACCGCGCTCGCCAGCCCCAACGGCAAGGGCGCGACGGCGCTGTACCTGTCCCCCACCAAGGCGCTGGCCGCCGACCAGGACTCCCGGCTGCGCGCCCTGGGGCTCGACGCCCCGATCACCAGCACCTACGACGGCGACACCCCGCCGGAGGTGCGGCGCTGGATCCGCGAGCACGCGGCGCTGGTGCTGACGAACGTCGACATGCTGCACCGGTCGGTGCTGCCCGGGCACGAGCACTGGGCCAGCTTCCTGCGCCGCCTGCGGTTCGTCGTGGTCGACGAGCTGCACACCTACCGGGGGGTGTTCGGCTCGCACGCCGCGGCGGTGCTGCGCCGGTTGCGCCGGCTGGCCGCCCGCTACGGCGCCGACCCGGTCGTGGTGCTGGCCTCGGCGACCGTGGCCGACCCGGCCACCACGGCGCGCCGGCTGACGGGACTGGACGTCCACGCCGTCACCGACGACTCCTCGGCCCGCCCGGCGGTCTCGGTGGCGCTGTGGGAACCGCCCACCCGCCCCGCGACGGGCGCGGGGGGACCGGTGGGCAGGGCCGAGCGGCGGACCGCGACGGCCGAGGCGGCGGACCTGCTGGGCGACCTCGTGCTCGAGGGGGTGCGGACGCTGGCGTTCGTCCGCAGCCGCACCGGGGCCGAGTCGGTGGCCGCGGGCGCGCGGCGGCGGCTGTCCGACGTCGACCCCGACCTCGCCGGCCGGGTGGTGGCCTACCGCGGCGGGTACCTGCCGGAGGACCGGCGGGCGCTGGAGGAGGGCCTGCGGTCGGGGCGCGTGGTGGGCATGGCCACCACGAACGCGCTGGAGCTGGGTGTCGACGTCGCCGGGCTGGACGCGGTGCTCGTCGCGGGCTGGCCCGGGACCCGCGCCTCGTTCTGGCAGCAGGTCGGCCGGGCCGGGCGGCGCGGCGCCCCGGCGCTGGGGGTGTTCGTGGCGCGCGACGACCCGCTGGACACCTACCTCGTGCACCACCCCGAGGCGCTGTTCGGCGCCGGGGTGGAAGCCACCGTCCTGGACCCCGACAACGCCTACGTCCTGGCCCCGCACCTGGCCGCCGCGGCGCAGGAGCTGCCCCTGACCGAGGCGGACCTGGAGCTGTTCGGGCCCGTCGCGCCCGACGTGGTCGAGCTCCTCGTGCGGCGGGGGATGCTGCGGCGCAGGCCGAACGGCTGGTACTGGACGCGCCGGGACCGCGCGGTCGACCTCACCGACCTGCGCGGCGCGGGCGGCAGCGTCCGGGTCGTGGAGGACGTCACCGGCCGCATCCTGGGCACCGTCCAGGCCGGGTCGGCCGACGCGTCGGTGCACGAGGGCGCCGTGCACGTCCACCAGGGCCGGACCTACCTGGTCGACCGGCTCGACCTGGAGGAGTCCGTCGCCGTCGTGCACCGCGAACCCGACCCGGGGTACACGACGCACGCGCGCTCGGACTCCGACGTGCGGGTCCTGGCCGTGGACCGGACCCGCACCGCCGGGCCGGTCGCGGTGTCGTGCGGGGTCGTGGAGGTGACGAGCCGGGTCACGGGTTTCCTGCGGCGCACCGTCGGCACCGGGACGGTCCTGGGCGAGCAGCCCCTCGACCTGCCCGAGCGCCGGCTGCGGACCCGCGCGGTGTGGTGGACCGTCGACCCCGCCGTCGCCGAGGCGGTCCTGGGCGACGCGACCCGGCTGCCGGGGGCGCTGCACGCCGCCGAGCACGCCTCGATCGGGATGCTGCCGCTGCTGGCGACGTGCGACCGCTGGGACCTCGGCGGCCTGTCGACGGCCCTGCACCCCGACACCGCCCTGCCCACCGTGTTCGTCCACGACGCCGTCCCCGGCGGGGCCGGTTTCGCCGACCGCGCCCACGAGCGGTTCGCGCGGTGGACCACCGCGACGCGGGACGCCGTGCGGGCCTGCGCCTGCGAGGACGGCTGCCCGGCGTGCGTGCAGTCGCCCAAGTGCGGCAACGGGAACGAGCCCCTGGACAAGGCCGGGGCGCTGGCGCTGCTCGACGTGCTCGTGACGGCCGTCCGCGCTCACCCCGGGCCCCCCGGGGACCCCGCGGCCCCGGTCGTGGCCTGACCGGCGCGCGCGGACGCCCGGGCGCGGCCCAGGGCACCGGCGAGCCCGGCGGGCCGGACGGCGGCGGTGACGGTGACCGACCCGTCGGCACCGACCGCGCACGCCACGACCGCGGCCCCGTGCGCGGCGACGACACCGCCCGCGCGCCCGCACGCGTCACCGCCGGCGCGCCCGGCGGCGACGTCGGCGCCCGCGAGCGCGGCGAGGTCGGCGGCGGCCTCGGCGCGGTGCCGGGCGACGACGGCGGAGGCGACGGCGAGGACGAGGAGCAGGGCCGCCAGGACGGCGGCGCACACCCCGACGGCCAGGACGGTGCCGCTGCCCCCGTCGCGGCCGGTCACCGCTGCTCCACCGCGGCCGTCGCGGCGCCGCGGGCGAGCACGGCCCCGCCGAGGGGACCGGCGAGCCGCTGCGCGGAGCTCACGACGACCCGCACGGTGGCGCCGGCGGCCTCGACCCGGACGTCCGCGCCGGTGGGGGCCGCGGCGAGCGCGGTGCGCCGGACCACGTCCGCCGGTTCCCCCCGCGCGGCGGCGCGGGCGGCGGCGCGGGCCGCGTCGACGCACTGCACCTGCGTCACCACGACCCGGACCGCGCCCAGCGCGAGGGCGAGCAGGACCAGGACGGCGGGCAGCAGGACGGCGAACTCGGACGTCACCGAACCCCGGTCGCCCGGTCCGGGGCGGCTCACCCGAGGGTGAGGGCCTGGCGGACGACGCCGAGCAGCATCCCCCGCACCTCGTCGCTGCGCAGGACCGCGACGAGCAGCGCCGCGAAGCCGCAGGCGGCCAGCGTCGCCATGGCGTACTCGGCGGTGGCCATCCCGGCGTCCGGCCCGGGTTCCTCCCCGGTCCGCTCCCCGGTCCGCTCCCCGGTCTCCTCCAGGGGTTCCTCCCCGGGTCCCCCGCTGCCCGTGGGGTTCGGGTCCCGGTCCTCGTCGACGAACTGCTCGTGCACGGTTCCTCCTCGCGGTGGTGGCGGCCGGAACGCCCGGCGCGCAACCACTCTCGGGCGCCGGCCCGGTCCCCGGGGCGCCGTCCGGCGAGGGTGTGGACGATCCCGGGGCCGGGGCGGGGTGTGGGGACCGCGGCGTCACGACAGGACCTGCCGGGCCAGGCCGAGGACGACGGGGACGACCCCGAGGAGGAGGAACGCGGGCAGCGTGCACAACCCCAGGGGCAGGACGAGGGTGGCCGACAAGCGGGCCGCGGCGGCCTCGGCCTCCCAGCGGCGCCGGGCGCGGCGCGAGACCGCCGCCGAGCTCAGCAGGGACGCGGCCGGGGCCCCGGTGCGCGCCGACAGCAGCAGGGGCTCGGCCAGGTCGTCCCACCGGCCCGTCCCGAGCGCGTCCGCGAACTCCTGCGGGTCCTGCCCCCAGGACAGCCGGACCGCGGCCCGGTCCAGCTCCGGGGCGCGCGCGTACCCCTCCGCGGCCAGGGCGTCGAGCGCGGCGGTCAGGGCCCGCCCCGGCGGCAGGCCGGCGCCCACCGCGGCCGCCACCAGGTCGCAGACCAGGGCGGCGTCGGCCGGCGGCGGGGGTGGCCCGGGACGCCGGGGACGCCGGGCCCACGGGGGCAGCCGCGGCGGACCGCCGTCCCCACCAGCGTCCCCACCACCGTCCCCACCACCGTCCCCGCCACGGTCCCCGCAGACGAGCACGGCGGCGGCCAGCAGGGCCGCCACGCACGGCGCGGCGGCGCTCACCGCACGGCCCGGCCGGCGGCGGTGACCAGCCGGCCGCTCCACCAGTGCCCGGCCACGAGCAGCAGCGCACCGGTCACGGCGCAGACCCGGCCCGCCGTCGAGCCGGTCAGCGTCTGCCACGGCGGGGCGCCCAGGGCCGCGCCGAGGAGGAGGCCGAGCAGGGGCAGGGCCGAGACCGTGCGGGCGCTGACGCGCGCCCCCGCCAGCGCGGTGCGCAGGGCCGCGCGGGCGGCGGCGTCGGCCCGCAGCCCCGCCGCGCACGCCTCCAGGGCCTGCGCGGCGGGGGCGCCGGTGTCGGCGACGAGCCGCCGCACGGCCCGTACGGGCGGGGGGACCTGCCCGGAGCGGTCCCCGGCGTGCTCCCAGGCGGTCGCGGGGGGCACCCCGGCGCGCAGCAGCGCCGCGGCGCGCTCGGCGACGCGGGCCCCGGCCAGGTCGTCGAGGCCGGCCGGGGCGGTGCGCCGCCGCCCGGACCGCTCGAACCGCCCGGACCGCACCGGCCGCCGCGACCGGAGCGGACGCGGTGCCCCGCGGGCGGGCGCGGTGCCGGTCAGGCCCGCCGCCAGGAGCAGGCCGGTGACCAGGAGCGGGGCGTTCACGGCGCGCCCACCGGCACCGGGGCGCCCAGGCGCGCCTGGAGCCGGTCGTGCCCGGGCCCGGCGCGCAGACCGCCGTCCGGGCCCACCAGCAGCGCCGGGAGCACCCGGGCCCGCCCGCGGTCGGCGGCGACGACCCCGACCTCGGCGACCTCCCGCCCGTGGCCGCGGCGGCGGACGTGCACGACGACGTCGACACCGGCGAGCAGCTGCGCGTCGACGACGGCCGCGTCGACACCGGCGGTCGCGGCGAGCGCGTGCAGCCGCACGGGCACGTCGGCGGCCGCGTTCGCGTGGACCGTCCCGGCGCCCCCGGCGTGGCCGGTGTTCAGCGCGGCCAGCAGGTCCCGGACCTCCGCGCCGCGGCACTCCCCCACGACGAGCCGGTCGGGGCGCATGCGCAGCGCCTGCCGGACGAGGTCGTCGAGGCCGACGGCCCCGCGGCCCTCGACGTTGCCGTGCCGCGCCTCGAGCCGGACGACGTGCGGGTGGTCGGGCCGCAGCTCCCCGGAGTCCTCCACGACGACGATGCGCTCGGTGCCGGGGACCAGCCCGAGCATCGCCTGCAGCAGGGTCGTCTTGCCGCTGCCGGTCCCGCCGCTGACCAGGAACGACAGCCGCTGCGCGACGACGGCGCGCAGCACCGCCCCCGCGGGGGCGGGGACGGCGCCGGACCGTTCCAGCTCCTCGAGGCCGAAGCGGCGCACGGCCGGCACCCGCAGGCTCAGGTGGGTGCCGTCGGGGGCCAGCGGCGGCAGCACGGCGTGCAGGCGGGTCCCGTCGCCCAGGCGGGCGTCGACGAACGGGCTGGCCTCGTCCAGGCGCCGGCCGGCGGTGGCGGCCAGCCGCACGGCGAGGGCGCGGACCTCCTCCTCCCCGGCCAGGGCCAGGTCGGCCCGCCGCAGCCCGCGGCCGTCGTCGACCCAGACCTCCCCGCCGCCGTTGACGAGCACGTCGGTCGTCCCGGGCGCCCGCAGCAGCGGCTGCAACCGGCCCGCCCCGGCCACGGCGGCGCCGACGGCGTCGAGCAGCCGCAGCAGGTCCGCGGCCCCCAGGACGACGCCCTCGGCCCGCGCGGCGGCCGCGACCGCGCTCGGCCCCGGGTCGGCGCCGTCGCGGGCGAGGCGGTGCCGGACCCGCTCGACGTCGCGGGCGAAGTCGCGGGTGGCGGCGTCGTCGGCCGTCCTCACGCGCCGGCCGCCCAGTCGCGCGCGCAGGCCATCGCGAAGGCCCGCAGACCGCTGCGCCGGCCGCCGGGGACGCCCTCGCCCAGCTCCAGCGCCGCGTCGAGGTCCCGGTCGGGCCGCACGACCCCGGCCAGCGCCGCGCCGGCCGCGTCGGCGACGTCGTCGGGGTCGGCGCCGGCGCCGACGTCGCGCACGACGAGGCGGGCCCCGGCCACGCCCGCGGCCCGCAGCTCGTCGAGGACCACGCAGGCGGCCGCGGCGCCCCGGGTGGTGCCGGGGGTCACCACGAGCAGCTCGGCGCAGGCCCCGAGCACCGGGGCGAGGCCGTCCAGGCCGCCGCGCGGCAGGTCCACCACCGTCGCCGGGAACGCGCGCCGCGCGGCGTCCACGACGGTCCACACCTGCGCCGGGTCCGGGCCGCCCCCGCCGTCGCGGTCGCAGGGCAGGACGTGCAGGCCCCCGCCGACGTCCACGGCCGAGCGCAGCACCTGGGGCGCTAGGCGCCCCTGCACGCCCGCCAGGTCGGCCCAGCGCAGGCCCGGCAGGGCGTCGCCGCCGAGCAGCAGGTCCAGCCCGCCCGAGCGGGGGTCGGCGTCGACGAGCAGGCACCCGCCGACGGTGTCGGCCATCGCCCGCCCCAGGGCCGCGGCCAGGACGCTGGCCCCGGCCCCGCCGGTGCCGCCCACGACGCCGAGGACGGGGCCGCGGCCGCCGACGCCGTCAGCGACGTCGGACAGCCGTTCCAGCAACCAGTCCTGGGCCTCGGGCAGGACGACGGCGTGGTCGGGGTCGAGGGCGGCGGCCTCCTGCCACCAGCCGGGCGGGAGCGGGGCGTGGCCCACGACGACGGCCGGTGTGCCACCGGTGCGGGCGCGGGCCAGGGCGGCGGGGTCGGCGTCGGTCCCGGCGACGACCAGGGCGGTGGCCGGGGTCCCCTCGCCGTCGGCGGGATCCACAGGGGGGTCACCGTCGCGCCGCAGCGGGCACCCGGCCGCGGCCGCCAGCCTGCTGACCGCGGCGGTGAGCTCGGGGTCGTCGGTGAGCAGCCGCACGGTCCCGGGGTGGGCGGGGGGTGCGGGGACGGCCGCCGCGCGGCGGCGGGGGGTGCGGAGCGGGGGACGGACGGGCACGGTGGCCTCCTGGGCGGTGGTCGGGGGGACCACCGTGCGGGAGGGGGTGCGGCCGTCGGTGCCGCCGGTCGCGTCCTGTGGACGGCGGTGGCGGGGAGGGCGCCTGTGGAGACCGTGGCGTCGCGCGGGACGGTCTCGGGGGGAGAAGGAGACGGCCCCCGCTGGGGGGGAGCGGGGGCCGTCGACGGTCCGGCTCGGGGGGGATGAGCCGGGCCCGCGTGTAGCCCACAGGGCGTACTGCAGCATCCTCACCCCTGGTGGGGGCGGTTGGCAATTCCTTCGCCGCAGGAAGCGGAGATTTCGTGCCGAACCCGGGCCGTTCCTCGAAGCACGCTCACCGGACGCGCACAGGAAACGGCTCAGGAACCCCCGGCGTACCCCCCGGCCGCCGCCAGCCGGACCAGGAAGTCGCGGGCCAGCGGCGCCGCGACCGTCCCGCCGCTGACCCCCTCTGTGACGAAGACCGAGAACGCCAGCCCGGCCTGGTAGCCGATCGTCCAGGCGTGCGTGGCCGGGGGGACGGCGGTCCCGTGCTCGGCCGTGCCCGTCTTGGCGTGCACCGGGCCGCCCGGCACGTCCGCCAGGACGGTGGCCGTCCCGGCCGTGACGACGTCGCGCATCAGCCCGCCGACGACCCCCAACAGCGCCGGGTCCGCCGCCGACGCCGGGGCCGAGGGCTCGGCGGCGGCCGGGTCGGTGACGATCGTGGGCCGCCGCAGCTCCCCCGCCGCGATCGAGGCCGCGGCGACGGCCATCGCCAGCGGCGAGGTGAGCGTGCGGCCCTGCCCGAAGCTGGCGGCCGCCAGGTCGACGGCCGACGTGGCGCTGGGCACCGTCCCGGCGAAGGCGTCGACCCCCGCCGCCCACTCCGCCCCCACGCCCAGCTCGGCCGCGGCGCGGGGCAGGTCGTCGTTCCCCAGCCGCACGCTGAGGCCGGCGAAGGCCGTGTTGCAGGAGCGGGCGAAGTCCGTGCGGAACGGCACCTCCCCGAAGGCCTCGTCCTCGAAGTTCGAGAACGAGCGCCCCTCGACGGTGTACGTCGGCGGGCAGGGCACGGTCTCCCCCACGTCCAGGCCGTCGGCCAGCAGCGCGAGCGTCGTGACGACCTTGAACGTCGACCCCGGCGGGAACCGCCCGGTCAGCGCGCGGTCCCCGCCGTCGACGGGGTGGTTGGCGACCGCCACGACGGCGCCGGTGGCGACGTCGACCGCGACGAGGGCGGCGTCGGCCGGAGCGGCCGCCAGGGCGTCGTCGGCGGCCCGCTGCACGGCCGCGTCGAGGGTCGTGCCGACGGTGCGCCCGGGCACGGCCTCGACGCGGAACAGTTCCACCGAGGTGGCGTCGTCGCCGCCCTGCGCCTGGACGGCGAGCCCGACCCGGCCCGCGAGCCGTTCGTCGTAGGTCCGCTGCAACCCCGACAACCCCGCGACGTCCCCGGCGACGTAGCGGCCGGCGGAACCCTCGACGACCTCGGCCGTGACCTGGCCGACGCCGCCGAGCAGGGAGCGGGCGAAACCCCGGGTCGGCGCCAGCGGCAGCGTGGACTCCGCGAAGACCGCTCCGGGGATCGGCTGCAGGACGGCCCGCTGGGCGTCGTAGTCGCTGCGCCGCAAGGTGATGACGTCGACGAACGCGTCCGGGGCCGCCTGCTGCACGCGGGTCGCCAGCGCGGCCGCGTCGACCCCGAGGGCCGCGCCGAGCGCGTTCGCCGTCGCCACCGGGTCGGTGGTGCGGGAGGGCTGGACGCCCACCCGCACGACGTCGGTGGCGGTGACGACGGGGGAACCGTCGCGACCCAGGACGTCGGCGCGCGGCGGGACCGTGCGGTCCACGACGAAGGTGGCCCCGGAGGCCAGCGCCGGGTGCACGAGGGCGGGTTCCCACACCGGGCGCCAGGAACCGTCGTCCTGCCGGGCGAACCGGGCGGTGGTGCTGTACCGGAAGACCGCCCCGGGCGGGGCGCCGTGCGTCGCGGCGAGGTCGTGGACGACGTCGAGGGTGGCCCGCGCCGCGCCCTCCCCCGCTCCGGCGGCGTCGACGGAGGCGACGGTGACGGCGGGCGGCGGGGAGGCCAGCGACCCGGTCAGGCGCGCGTGCTCCGCCTCGACGTCCGCGGGGGCGGGCACCAGGCCCGCGGCGCCCAGGCCGGGGCCCGACCAGGCGTCGGCCAGCTGCTGCGCCGCGGCGCGGACGTCCCGCTCGGGGTCGTCGCGCCCGGACGCCAGCCACCAGGCGCCGGCCCCCGCGCCGGCCACGACGACGGCTCCGCCACCGGCCAGGAGGGCGCGACGGGCGAGGTGGCCACCTCCCGCGGCGGGGGCGCCGGCGGCACCGCCGGACGACGGGGACTCGGGCTCGGGCGCGTTGTCGGTCATCGTCGGTGATGCTCGCACGTCACGGGCTGCTAGCCTTCATGACGTTGGAGGCGTCGCATAGTGGCCTAGTGCGCCCGCCTGCTAAGCGGGTTGGGGGCTAACACCCCCTCGCGGGTTCAAATCCCGCCGCCTCCGCCAGGGTCGAGGGCCCCGGTCGCACACCGCGACCGGGGCCCTCGCCGCTTCCCGGGACCTCCCCGACGACCCGCAGGGCCGACCAGTGACCCGGAAGGCGTTGCGGGGCAACCGATTGGTGACGCGGCCCGAAGCCCGCTACAGTAGGTCCAGTCAGCGCGTCACGGCGCGCTGGACGCGCCCGTAGCTCAACGGATAGAGCATCTGACTACGGATCAGAAGGTTAGGGGTTCGAATCCCTTCGGGCGCACACCTGCACGACGAGAGGCCCCCGGCACCGCCGGGGGCCTCTCGCGTTCCCGCCCTCGGGCGGCTCCCCCTCGCTCGCCGGCCGCGCGCGTCGCGCGGCGTCCCACGCACCCCCGGTCCCGCCCCCCTGCCCGGCGCCCCGCGACGATCGCCGGGTGGGGTCACCCCGGCCGGGACGGCGGCCCCGCGCGCCTCGACGCCCCGGCCCGGTCCCCGCCTCGCCCCGGCCCTGCCCGGCCCGGCCCGGCCCAGTGGAGTCGACGACCGGCCGCGCTCCGGCCCCGGACGCGGGCGGTGGGCTCCGACCCCGGCTCCGGACCCCGGTGGACCACGACCCCGGTCCACCCCGGTCCACCCCAGTCCACCCCGCCCGACAACCCCGCGGCAACGCCGCGACAACCCCGGGACAACCCCCGCGGAGAACCCCGGGACAACCCCGCGGACAACCCACCGAGAACTCCCCCGGTCAAGACCTCGAGAACACCCCCAGAACACCTCGGCGGCACGCGGACAACTGCGGCGCTCACCCCGCACCACCCCGCTCCCCACGGGACCGACCCGCGCCAGAACACCGCCAGAACCCGTTCGCGAACGGGTTCTGAGGGCCGAGAACCGTTCACACCGGGAGCCGGGGACAACTCCCCGGCCCCATACCGCAAGAAGGGTGGAACTCACCGGAGAATCCACGCTCCGGTGCGCGAACTCCGATGGAACTGTGGTTTCATTGACTCAGGATTATCCAGCCCACTTCCCCCGGGAGCCCAGCATGGCAAGTCACGACGTCGCACTGAAGGTGGCCACCGAACTGCCCGTCGGTGCCGTCGACCTCGAGATCCCCGTCAAGCGGAACGGTCGCAAGATCGGCACCTTCACGGTGAACGCGAACGGTGTCTCGTGGAACCCGGCGACCGCCAAGGCCGCCACCAACGTGACGTGGGAGGACCTCCCCGCCGCGCTGGCCGGTACCGCCACCGCCCCGGCGGCCGCCCCGGCGAAGAAGGCCGCTGCGACCAAGAACGCCGCCCCGGCCAAGACCGCCACCCCGGCGAAGAGCGCCACCCCGGCGAAGACCGCCACCCCGGCGAAGAGCGCCGCCCCGGCCAAGAGCGCCGCCCCGGCGAAGAAGGCCACCCCGGCGAAGAAGGCCACCGCCAAGAAGGCCGCCCCGGCCCCCGCCGCCCCGGTCGAGGAAACCGCCGCCGAGGCGCCGGCCGCGACCCCGGCTCCCGCTCCGGCCGCCAAGAAGGCCAGCACGAAGAAGACCACCGCCAAGAAGTCGGCTCCGGCCTCCAGCGCCGCCGTGGACGCCCGCGCCGTGCGCGAGTGGGCCGCCGCCAACGGGATCGCCGTCGCCCCGCGCGGCCCGATCTCCACGACGATCATCGACCAGTTCAAGGCCGCTCAGTGAGCTGAGTCCAGCCTGGACGCGACAGGGGGCGGGGTCTTCACGACCCCGCCCCCTGTCGCACGTCCGGGGCGGTCCACCCCGCCCTCCGGTCGTCAGCGCGAGCGCCGCGGCACCGCCGCGCGGGCCAGCCGCCGCACCCGTGAACCCCGCCGGGGCGGCGTGTCGGCGGCCCCGACCTCCCCGAACAACTGCTCGCAGATGCGCACGTACACCTGGTCGGGCATCGGCAGCCGGTCGACGTCGCTGAGGGCCTGGTTCTGCCCGGCCGATTCCATCACCAGCTCGCCGTAGCCCAGGAACCGGCCGAGCAGCGAGCGGTGGTAACTCATGTCGGTGACCTTCGTCAGCGGCATCATGGCGACCTGGCGCTTCACGACGCCGTAGGTCAGCAACAACCGCTTGTCGGTCGCGACGAACCAGTCGCCGCGCCACTGCAACCACTTCCAGACCGCCCGCGCCAGCAGGCAGAGCCAGCCGGCGAACAGGACGTTCGGCAGGTGCGGGACGTCCTCGATCCGCCCGACCAGCCACAGCCACAGGACGAGCCCGGCGACGCAGCTGAGCACCGGTTCGGCCAGCACCACGAGGTGCCGGCGCAGGCACACCAACCGCTTCTCGGTGTCCAGCACGTAGCGGCGCACCCGCGCCGGGGGACGTTCCCACAGGGGGTCGTGCGCCGTCCCGGCCACCCGGCCCGGGGTCCCGCCCTCGCCGATCTCGTCCGCGTCGTCCTCGTCGTCCTCGTCCGCCCCGCTGGGCAGCGGGTCGTCCTCGAGGCCGGGCAGGCGGTGCTCGTCGTCCGCGGGCCGCACGACGCGCCAGGTGCCGTCCCGCGCCGACTTCCGCAGCCGGGTGCCGGAGAACATCACCAGCTCCCGGCCCTGGTCGTCGGGGTCCTCGGGCCGCCCGTCGGGGTGCGGGTCGTGTTTCAGCTCAGCAACCCGTCGAAGAAGTCGGCGATGCTCCTGACCGCCGTCCCCAGTCCTTCACCGACGTTGCGGACGAAGCCGGCCGCCTGGTCGGGGGACCGGTAGACCGCGTAGACGGCGAAGACCACCAGCACCCACCACAGAACTCGGCGCCACTTCACGGGCCGGCTCCTCCCTGCGTTCCACCGAACGCTCGTCGTACCTCACGGAGTGCGGACAAAGCTGAGCTGATCGGGGGACATCCTGCCGGAAACGCCGCCCAGCACGAAGCCCCGCGCCGCGAGTTGCTCGGCACGGGGCTCCGGGGTGCGGGCGAGGGGTCAGACGACGCCGTACAGGCGGTCCCCCGCGTCGCCCAGGCCGGGCACGATGTACCCGTTCTCGTCGAGGCGTTCGTCGACCGCGGCGGTGACGACCGTGACCTGCGCGTGGTCGTCGAAGGCCGAGCGCACGACCTCGATGCCCTCCGGGGCGGCCAGCAGGCACAGCGCCGTGACCTCCTGGGCGCCGCGGTCGAGCAGGTACGTGATGGACGCGACGAGGGTTCCCCCGGTGGCCAGCATCGGGTCGAGCACGAAGCAGTGCCGGCCCGTGAGGTCGTCGGGCAGCCGGTTCGCGTAGGTCGTGGCCTGGAGGGTCTGCTCGTCGCGGATCATCCCGAGGAACCCGACCTCGGCGGTGGGCAGCAGCCGCACCATGCCGTCGAGCATCCCGAGCCCGGCCCGCAGGATCGGGACGACGATCGGTTTGGGCGACCGGATCCGCACGCCGGTGGTCGGCCCGACGGGGGTGGTGATGGGGTGCGGCTCGACCGCGACGTCGCGGGTGGCCTCGTAGGCCAGCAGGGTGACGAGCTCGTCGGCGAGGCGCCGGAACGTCGGGGAATCGGTGCCACGGTCCCGCAACGCGGTCAGTTTGTGGGCGACGAGGGGGTGGTCGATGACGGACAGGCGCATGGAGCACCAAAATACGCCGCTCCGGGCCCCGGGCGAACTGCGGTGGTGGCCCCGGCCGGTCCGGTCCTGCCACGATGGGTCCGTGGCGTACTTCACCGCAGTGCTCTCCCCCCACGGCTCGGGCGACGGCTCCACCGGCGACCTCGACTGGCGTCCGGTGGACGTCGACCTCGAAGCGGGTTCCCCCGACGAGCTCGGCGACGTCCTGCGCGGGGCCGTCGACGGCTCCGGGTCCCCCGACGCCCCCGTCCTGGCCGTCCTCGAACGCGAGGACGAGTGGTTCGCGGTCGTGCGGACCGACGGCCCCATCGACGTGAAGGTGTTCGTCTCCGACGCGGTCGCCGCGGCCGAGAGCGCCTACGCGCCGCTGTTCGCCGAACTCCCCACCGCCGACGACCGGGCCGGCACCGCCGGCGGGGACGACGGGGACGACGACGGGGACGAGGACGACGAGGACGCGGACGACGGGACGCAGGAGGCGCGACCCGAACCGGCCGTCGCCGAGGACGTGTGGGCCGGGGACCCCGAACTCCTCGCCGACCTCGGCTGCCCCGCGGCCGTCCTGCTGCGGTTGGCCGGTTCCGGCGTCGACCCGGCCGAGGCCACGGTCGAGGTCGGGGAACTGCTCGGGTTCGCCGACGTCCTGGAGTCGTTGCGCTGAGCGGGCTGGCCGTCCCGGCCCGCTGGTCGGACTGGATGGGGACGGCCCTGGAGCAGGCCCGCGACTGCCTGCCCACCGGCGACGTCCCCGTGGGGGCGCTCGTCGTCGACGCCGGCGGCGAGGTCCTCGGGGTGGGCCGCAACGAGCGGGAGGCCGCGAACGACCCCACCGCGCACGCCGAGGTCCTCGCCCTGCGGGCCGCGGCCGCGCGGCACGGGCAGTGGCGGCTCAGCGGCTGCACGCTCGTGGTGACCCTCGAACCGTGCGTGATGTGCGCGGGCGCGACGGTGCTGTCCCGGGTGGACCGGCTCGTGTTCGGGGCCTGGGACGAGCGCTTCGGCGCGGCCGGTTCGCTGCGGGACGTCGTGCGCGACCCCCGGCTGAACCACGTCGTCGAGGTCGCCGGCGGCGTCCGCGCGGACGAGTGCCGCGCCCTGCTGGACGCCTTCTTCGCCGAGCGCAGGGGCTGACGGGGGGCACCGCCCGCCGGCGTGTACCCTGGTCGGGCACCAAGGTGATGTGTCCGAGCGGCCTAAGGAGCACGCCTCGAAAGCGTGTGAGGGGGCAACTCCTCCGTGGGTTCAAATCCCACCGTCACCGCAGTGAGGGCGAAGGGCCCCGGGGTTCCCCCGGGGCCCTTCGTCGTGCGGGGGCGGCCCCCGAGGCCGCCGGCGACGGGGTCGAGGCCGGCCGCGAGCCGCTCGGCGGCGACGACGCCCCCTCGGGACCGGACTCGGCCGCGCGGGCCGGGTCCGGGCGCAGGCTCACGACGTGCGGCAGCAGACCCACGACGCCGGAGCAGCGCCACGGGTGGCGTCGCACCGGGGTTGCAGCGGCGTCAGCAGGCCGGCTGGGCGTTCGCGGGCACCGGGGGCACGAGGGCGTCCTCGCCGAGCAGCGCCTGGTACCCGTCGCCCAGGCTCACCGTCACGACCGTCGCGGCCGGGTCCTCGACGAGCTGGGCCTCCGGCAGCCGGGCCGCCACGGTGACGGCCTGCTGGACGGCGCCGGCCGGGTACGCCACCAGGGCCGTCCCCGGTCCCGTCGGCGTCGGCGCGTTGCCGACCGAACCCACCACGAAGCCGCGGGTGCGCAGCTCGCCGGCCACCGCGGCCGCCAGGCCCCGGCGGTCGGTCCCGTTGAGGACGTCGAGCGTCACCTCCCCCGGGGTCAGCAGCACCGGGGCCGCGGGCGCGCAGCTGGGCGTCGCGGCCGCCGACGGGGTCGCCGCGCCACCGGGCTGCCAGCGGTCGCTCCACACCAGGTAGGCGCCGCCGCCGACGGCGAGCACCAGCGCGACGACGACGGCGAAGACGACCCGCTGGCGCACCAGCCGGGTGCGCCGCTGGCGCGCCAGCCGCTGGTACGACTCCTCGTCGAGGTCGTCCTCGACGTCGGGCAGCACCCGGTCGCCGGCCCCCTCGTCGACCCCCTCGCCGGCCCTCTCGCCGGCCCTCTCGCCGGCGAGGTCGTCGACGCTGTCGTCGGCGCCCGCCCCGTGCTCCTCGCGCCCCTCGTGCTCGCGTGCCACCGTTCCCCCTCGGTCCCCGTGCTCGATCGTCAGTCCGGCAGCGTGAGCACCCGCGCGTGCAGGACCTGGCGCTGGTGCAGCGCGGCCCGCACCGCGCGGTGCAACCCGTCCTCGAGGTACAGCCGCCCGCGCCAGGACACCACGTGCGCGAACAGGTCGCCGAAGAACGTCGAGTCCTCCGCGAGGAGCGCGTCGAGGTCGAGGGTCCGCTTGGTGGTCGTCAGCTCCTCCAGCCGGACCTGCCGCGGCGGGACCTTCGACCACTGGCTCGTCGTCTCGTACCCGTGGTCGGGGTAGGGGCGTCCCTCGCCGACGGCCTGGAAGATCACAGCGCGAGAGTCTAGGCGTGAGGCGAGCTCACGGGCGGTCACCGCGCCGGGTGTCCCGGCCGCGCTGCGGAGCGGGACGACGAAGGCCCGCCCCGGAACGTGTCCGGGACGGGCCTCGTGCGGCGGAGGATAGGGGATTTGAACCCCTGAGGGCGTTAACCCAACACGCTTTCCAAGCGTGCGCCATAGGCCACTAGGCGAATCCTCCAGTGCCACCAGCGTAGCGCGCCGTGACGAGTGCTCTCGACCACCCCCGTGTCCCCCGGTCGCCCTCCCCCGTCCGGGCGGGGCGGTTGGACCCCGGGACGGGCCGTGCCGTACGGTGGTCGCAGACCCCTCGTGCGGCGTCACCCCGTCAAACCCCCCCAGGGCCGGAAGGCAGCAAGGGTAGATGGGCTCTGGCGGGTGTGCGGGGGGTCCCTTCGTCCCCCCGGCTCCGCGGCCGCCCGCGCGACCCGCCGGTCGTGTCGCGGGACGGGGTTAGCCTCGACCCCGTGACGACCGCGCTGTACCGCCGCTACCGGCCCGAGGCCTTCGCCGAGGTCATCGGCCAGGAACACGTCACCACCCCGCTGATGCAGGCCCTCGCCAAGGGCCGGGTCACCCACGCCTACCTGTTCTCCGGTCCGCGCGGCTGCGGGAAGACGACCAGCGCCCGCATCCTGGCGCGCTGCCTGAACTGCGCCCAGGGCCCCACCCCGACGCCCTGCGGGGTCTGCGACTCGTGCACCGACCTGGCCAACGGCGGCCCCGGCAGCATCGACGTCGTCGAGATCGACGCGGCCAGCCACAACGGCGTCGACGACGCCCGCGACCTGCGCGAGCGCGTCTCCTTCGCCCCCGCGCGCGACCGCTTCAAGGTGTACATCCTCGACGAGGCCCACATGGTCACGGCCGCGGGCTTCAACGCGCTGCTGAAGACGGTCGAGGAACCGCCGCCGCACGTGAAGTTCGTCTTCGCCACCACCGAGCCGGACAAGGTCCTGACGACCATCCGCTCCCGCACCCACCACTACCCCTTCCGGCTGGTGCCGCCGGCGCAGCTGACGGCGTACCTGGCCGACCTGGCCGAGAAGGAGGGCGTCCGGATCGGCAAGGGCGTCCTGCCGCTGGTCGTGCGCGCCGGGGGCGGCTCGGTCCGCGACACCCTGTCGGTCCTGGACCAGCTCATCGCCGGCGCCGGCGACGACGGCGTCACGTACGACATCGCGGTCGCGCTGCTGGGCTACACGCACGCCTCGCTGCTCGACGACGTGGTGGAGGCCGTCGCGGCCGGGGACGCGGCCACGGTCTTCCGCGCGGTCGAGCGGGTCGTCGACACCGGCCAGGAGCCGCGCCGGTTCGCCGACGACCTCCTGCAGCGGCTGCGCGACCTCGTCATCGTCGCCGCGGTCGGGGACGCGGCCGGTGACGCGCTCGCCGTCCCCGAGGACGCCCTCGAGCGCCTGCAGGCGCAGGCCGCCCACCTCGGCCGCGCCGAGCTGTCCCGCGCGGCCGACGTCGTGGCCGCGGGCCTGGAGCAGATGACGGGGGCGACCTCCCCGCGGTTGCAGCTGGAGCTGCTGTGCGCCCGGCTGCTGCTGCCGGGCGCGGACGCCGACGGCGGCCTCGGCACCCGGCTGGACCGGCTGGAGCGGCGGATCAGCGCCGGCGGTGGGCTGCCGGCCGCGGCCCCGCCGGTCGCCGCCGCGCCCGCGGCGGCCCCGCCGCCCGTCCGGGAGGCCACCCCGGCGCCGGCCACCCCGACGCCGACCGACCCGACTCCCGACCCGACCCCCGAGCCGGCGCCCGCCCCGGCGGCCACCGCGCCCCGCGAGCCCGCGGCGGGCGGCTGGCCGTCCGCGCGCACCCCCGGCGCCCCGCCCGCCGCCCCGCCCGCCGCCCAGCCCGCCGCCCCGACCCCGGTGCACGTCGAGGCCCCCGTCCCGTCGGCCCCGGCGGCCGGGGGCGACGCCGAGACGGTCCGCCGCCTGTGGACCGACGTGCTGGGCAAGCTGTTCAGCCTCAAGCGGCTGACGTGGTCGCTGGTCGCCGAGAACGCGACCGTGGCGGACTTCCGCGGGGGCGTGCTGACCCTGCAGTTCCGCTCCCCGCAGCTCGCGGCCCGGTTCACCCGCGGCAACGACGCGGGGTACGTCGCCGAGGCGCTGTTCCAGGTGACCGGCATCGAGGCGAAGGTCCAGGCCGCCGGGGGCGGCGACGCCGGCGGCGGGCGGGCCGCCCCGCAGCGCCCCTCGCGCGGCGGGTGGGGCCCGGCGGCTCCCGAGCAGCAGGCACCGCGCCCGGCCGCGCCGCCGCAGCAGGCCGCCCCGCCGCCCCCTCAGCAGGCCACCCAGCAGGCCGCTCAGCAGCCCCGTCAGCAGGCCCCCGCGGCGGCCCCGCGCGCCGCGGCGCCGCGCACCCCCGCGCCGCCGGCCCCGGCGCAGAACGACTACTACGCCGACGTCCCGCCGCCGGCCGAGCCCATCGACGACCCGGGCGAGGAGCAGCTGTCCCGCCCGCGCCGCTCCGAGCCCTCCCCCGCCCCCGCGCCGGTCGCGGTGGAGGACGACACCCCCAGCCGGGACGACGCCGACGCCGAGGAGTCCACGCTGACGGGCATCGCGGTCGTGGAGCAGATCCTCGGCGGCAAGGTCCTGTCGACCGACGACTGAGGAGCCGCGGTGGCCGTCGGTGTCGGAACGGGCACGTAGTCTCGTGGCGTGTACGAAGGAGTCGTCCAGGACCTGATCGACGAGCTCGGTCGGCTCCCCGGCGTGGGGCCCAAGAGCGCTCAGCGCATCGCGTTCCACCTGCTGGCCGCCGACGCGGACGACGTGCGGCGGCTCGCGCAGGTCCTCACCGAGGTCAAGAGCCGCGTCCGGTTCTGCTCGGTCTGCGGCAACGTCGCCCAGGAGGAGCTGTGCCGGGTGTGCCGCGACCCCCGGCGCGACCCGAGCGTCATCTGCGTCGTGGAGGAGTCCAAGGACGTCGTCGCGATCGAGAAGACGCGCGAGTTCCGCGGCCGGTACCACGTCCTGGGCGGCGCGATCAGCCCCATGGAGGGCGTGGGCCCGGACGACCTGCGGATGCGCGAGCTGCTCTCCCGCTTGTCCGACGGGCAGGTCACCGAGACGATCATCGCGACGGACCCGAACCTCGAGGGCGAGGCGACCGCGACGTACCTGGCGCGGCTGCTGAAGCCGATGGGGCTGAAGGTGACCCGTCTGGCCTCCGGCCTGCCGGTCGGCGGTGACCTGGAGTACGCCGACGAAGTGACGCTCGGGCGGGCGTTCGCTGGACGGAGGTCCCTCGATGGCTGAGAACGACCGCGCCGGGGCGGCCGACGAGGAGCTCGCGCGGCTCGCCGACACCACCGCCGCCGAGGTCCGCGCGTACCTGGCCACCGTCACCGAGGTCGCGACCGGCCGGCTGGACTCCACCGCCCTGTCGGTGCTGCTGCTCGCCGTCAGCCAGACGCTGGTCACCGGGGCCCGGCTCGGCGCCGTCGACGACGTCGTCCCGGCCCGCCGCTTCGAGCCGGACGCCGGCCCGGACCCCGACGTCGACCCGGTCCGCGCGAGCCTGGCGAACGTCCTGGAGGGCCTGGACGACTACGCCGACGTCGTGGACCCGCTGACGAACGCGGCCCTGGTGCGGGGGGCGCTGTCCGACGACCTGACGGCGGTGGCCGCCGACCTGGAGCACGGCCTGCGCCACCACGAGCGCGGGGACCTCACCGAGGCCCTGTGGTGGTGGCAGTTCTCGTACCTGTCCTCGTGGGGGCCGCGGGCCGCGGCGGCGCTGCGCGTCCTGCAGTCGCTGCTGTCCCACCTGCGGCTGGACGTGGACGCCGAGACCGCCTCGGACGCGGAGTTCGACGCTCTCCACCCCTGATCGCGCCCCGATCGGGCCGGGCGCTGAGCACACTGCACAGCCCGCCCGCGCGCGGCTGAGCACGGCCCGGAGCACGCCGGAGGGTCCGTAGAATCGCTCACCGTGGCTCTCGTGGTGCAGAAGTTCGGCGGTTCCTCGGTCGCTGATGCCGACGGCATCAAGCGCGTGGCGAAACGCATCGCCGCGACCAAACGCGCCGGCCACGAGGTCGTCGTGGTGGTCTCGGCGATGGGCGACACCACCGACGAGCTGATCGACCTCGCCGAGCAGGTCAGCCCGATGCCGCCCGCGCGCGAGCTGGACATGCTGCTGACCTCCGGGGAGCGGATCTCGATGGCGGTGCTCGCCATGGCGATCTCGAACCTGGGCCTGGAGGCGCGCTCGTTCACCGGCTCCCAGGCCGGGGTCATCACCGACTCCTCGCACGGGCGGGCCCGCATCATCGACGTCACCCCGGGCCGCATCCGCTCGGCGCTGGACGAGGGTGCGATCGCGATCGTCGCCGGCTTCCAGGGCGTCAGCCAGGACACGAAGGACATCACCACCCTCGGGCGCGGCGGGTCGGACACGACGGCCGTGGCCCTGGCCGCGGCGCTCAAGGCCGACGTCTGCGAGATCTACACCGACGTCGACGGCGTGTTCACGGCCGACCCGCGGATCGTGCCGACCGCGCGGAAGATCAACCGCATCTCCAGCGAGGAGATGCTGGAGATGGCGGCCAGCGGCGCCAAGATCCTCATGCTCCGCTGCGTCGAGTACGCCCGGAACTACGACCTGCCGATCCACGTGCGCAGCTCCTTCAGCCCGCACGAGGGGACCTGGGTGACCGACTCCCCGATCCCCGCCGCCTTCGCCACCCACCAGACCGGGGAGGAACCCGTGGAACAGCCGATCATCTCCGGGGTCGCGCACGACCGCAGCGAGGCCAAGATCACCGTCGTGGGGGTCCCGGACAACCCGGGCACGGCCGCGGCCATCTTCAAGGCCGTCGCCGAGGCCGAGGTCAACATCGACATGATCGTCCAGAACGTGTCGGTGGGGGCCTCGGGCCGCACCGACGTCTCGTTCACGCTGCCCAAGGCCGAGGGCGCGACGGCGATCGGCGCACTGGAGAAGGTGAAGCCGGCGATCGGCTTCGAGCGCACCGAGTACGACGACCAGATCGGCAAGGTGTCGCTCATCGGCGTCGGGATGCGCTCGCACCCGGGCGTGTCGGCGACGTTCTTCGACGCGCTGGCGAAGAAGGAGATCAACCTGGAGATGATCTCCACCTCGGAGATCCGCATCTCCGTGGTGACGCGCGCGGACCAGCTCGACGACGCGGTCCGCGCCGTGCACACCGCCTTCGGCCTGGACGCCGAAGCTGAAGCCGTGGTCTACGGAGGTACCGGACGATGAGCACCCGCAAGCCCACCCTCGCGGTCGTCGGCGCCACCGGCGCCGTCGGCACCGTCATGCTCGGCATCCTCTCCGAGCGCCCCGACGTGTGGGGCGAGATCCGCCTGGTCGCCTCCGCCCGTTCGGCCGGCAAGGTCCTGCGGGTCCGCGGCGAGGACGTCGTCGTGCGGGAGCTGACCCCGGAGGTCTTCGACGGCGTCGACGTCGCGATGTTCGACGTCCCCGACGAGGTGTCCGCGGTGTGGGCGCCGATCGCCGCCGAGCGCGGCGCGGTGGCCGTCGACAACTCCGGCGCCTTCCGGATGGACGACGAGGTCCCCCTCGTGGTGCCCGAGGTCAACGGCGCGGCCGCGCGCAACCGCCCCAAGGGCATCATCGCGAACCCGAACTGCACGACGCTGACGATGATGGACGCCCTCGGCGCCCTGCACGAGCAGTGGCAGCTCACCGAGCTCGTCGTCGCCAGCTACCAGGCGGCCTCCGGCGCCGGCCAGCCCGGCGTGGACCGGCTGTACGACGAGATCGAGGTGATCGCCGGTCAGCGCACCCTCGGCTCGACGGCGGGCGACACCGCCCGGGTGGTCTCCGAGAAGCTCGGCGACGACTCCCCGTTCCAGACCCACCTCGCCCTCAACGTCATCCCCGTCGCGGGCTCGCTGAAGGACGACGGCTGGACCAGCGAGGAGCTGAAGGTCCGCAACGAGTCCCGCAAGATCCTCGGCATCCCGGACCTGAAGGTCTCCGCGACCTGCGTGCGGGTGCCGGTCCAGACGACCCACTCCCTCGCGGTGCACGCCACGTTCGCGCGGCCGATCACCGTGGCCGAGGCGACCGCCGCGCTGGAGGCCGCCCCGAGCGTGGAGGTGCGCGACGACCTCGCGAACGGCGTGTTCCCGACCCCGGCGGGCACCGTCGGCGGGGACCCAACCGTCGTGGGCCGCCTCCGGCAGGCGCTGGACTTCCCGAACACGCTCGACTTGTTCGTCTGCGGCGACAACCTCCGCAAGGGCGCGGCGCTGAACACCGCGCAGATCGCCGAGCTCATCGCGGCCGAGCTCACCGCCTGAGCCCGCGCAGCGCGAAGGCCCCGGTCCAGCTGGACCGGGGCCTTCGTCGTCCCCGTCAGTACCGGTGCAGCCCGAGGGACCGGTTGTGCTCTGTGCACCGGGAGTACCCGGTGGCGGCGGACACGGCGAACGCCACGAGCCAGATCGGCACCGTGACCACCAGCGACAGGCCGAAGGTGATGGAGGCGAGGAACGCGGCGACCGGGGCGCACACCACCTGCGCGACGATGAGCGTCACCCCGAGCCCGACCTGCCCGGCGTAGCAGTTCCCCGCGCCCAGCCACAGGAACGAGAACAGCACGGCCAGGCCGGGTGTCTTGGCGGGGACGAGCACCACGGGCCGGGCCTGCGGGTAGGACTGCTGGTAGGGCTGCACGGGGGCCGGCGGGGGCGGCGCGGGGCGCCGCTCCCGGCGCTCGCGCTCGGGGTCCCGGTCCTGCCACGCCCCGGTGTCGTCCGGCCTCGGTCGGTACTCGTCCACGCCGCCCCCTCGTCCGTGCTCCGGCCGCCCATCCTGGCACCGCGCGCCCCCCGGGTGCACGCACCACCGGTGATCCAGCAGACTCGGGCCGTGGCCGATCGCGATGCGCGCCTGCGCCTGCCCGCCGGTCGCCCGGTCTCGCCGCTGGGCGCCATCGCGCTGCGGCTGGGTCTGGCGCTGGGGCTGGTCCTGCTGTCCTGGGGGGTGGTCGTCCTCGAACGGGACGGCTACCGCGACGGGGTGGACGGGTCGCTGTCGGCGCTGGACGCCCTGTACTACACGACGGTCACGCTCTCGACGACCGGTTACGGCGACATCGTCCCGGTCACCGACAGCGCGCGCCTGGTCAACGCCCTGTTCGTCACGCCGGTGCGGATCCTGTTCGTCGTCATCCTCGTCGGCACCACCATCCAGGCGCTCACGGAGCGTTCCCGCAAGGAGATCCGCCTCGCGCGGTGGAGGGCCCGCATGCACGACCACGTCCTGGTCCTGGGGTACGGCACGAAGGGCCGCAACGCGGTCCGCGAGCTGCGGCTGAAGGGGACCCCGGCCGACCGGGTCCTCGTGGTGGACCGCAACCCGGGCGCGACCGCCGACGCCGCCCGCGACGGGTACCTGTGCGTGACCGGTGACGTCACGCGGTCGGAGACGTTCACGACGGCGCTGGCCGACCGGGCCAGCACGGTCGTGGTGGCCGTCGACCGGGACGACACGGCGATCCTGGCGACGCTGGCCCTGCGCCGGCTGAACCCGCGGGCCACCGTCGTCGCCACGGCCCGCGAGGTCGAGCACGCCGACCTGCTGCGGCAGTCGGGGGCGGACTCGGTCGTGGTGACGTCCGAGACGTCGGGGCGGCTGCTGGGGCTGGCCGCGGGCAGCCCCGCCGCCGTGGAGGTGGTCGAGGACCTGGTGTCCTTCGGCACGGGGCTGGACCTGGACGAGCGGCCGGTGGAGGCCGGGGAGGTGGGCCGGGCCCCGGGGGGTCTGGGTTTCCCCGTGCTCGCGGTCCGGCGCGAGGGGCGGACCCTGCTGTTCCACGAGGTCGCGGCGCTGCAGCACGGTGACGTGCTGCTGCACGTCACCGGCCGCCGCTGACCCCTCAGGCGGTGGTGGTCCCGCGGGCCCGCCCGACGGCCCGCATGAGGTGGTACAGCCCGATCGCGGCGACCGTGCCGAGGGCGATGCCCTCGAACGTCAGCCCGGACGACGTGGTCAGGGTGTAGTTCGCGATCCCGACGATGAGGGCGACGGCGGCGGTCGTCAGGTTCACGGGGTCGGAGAAGTCGACCTTGTTCTGCACCCAGATGCGGGCGCCGAGGACGCCGATCATCCCGTACAGCAGGGTCGCGGCCCCGCCGAGGACCCCGGCGGGGACGGACCCGACGAGGGCGCCGAACTTCGGCGAGAACGACAGGACGAGCGCGGCCGCGGCGGCGACCCAGTAGGCCGCGGTGGAGTACACCTTCGTGGCGGCCATGACGCCGATGTTCTCGGCGTACGTCGTCGTGCCGGACCCGCCGCCGAGCCCGGCGAGGGTGGTGGCGAGGCCGTCGGCGACCAGGGCGCGCCCGGCGAGCGGGTCCATGTCCCTGCCCGTCATCGCGGCCACCGACTTCACGTGCCCGACGTTCTCGGCGACGAGGACGAACACGACGGGCAGGAACAGGGCCAGGTCGGACACCTCGACGCGCGGGGCGGTGAACGTGGGCAGCCCCACCCAGGAGGCGCTCTCGACGGCGTCGAAGGACACCAGCCCGCGCAGCGCGGCGACGACGTAGCCGACGACGACGCCGACGAGGATCGCGAGGCGGCCCAGCAGCCCGCGGAACAGGACGCTGGTCAGCGCGATGGCCAGCAGCGTGATGACGGCCGTGAGGGGGTCGGCGCGGAACCCGGAGTCCTCGGTGGTCCCCCACGCGGCGGGGGCCAGGTTGAGGCCGATGAGCGCCACGACGGTGCCGGTGACGACGGGCGGCATGACGACGTCGATCCACCGGGACCCGGCGAGGTGCACGACGACCCCGACGGCGGCGAGCAGCAGCCCGGTGACGAGGACGCCGCCGGTGGCCGAGCCGGCGGAGCTGGCGAGGATGGGCGCGATGAACGCGAACGACGACCCGAGGTAGCTGGGCAGCCGGTTGCGGGTGACGAGCAGGAACAGGGCGGTGCCGACCGCGGAGAAGAACAGGGTCGTCGCGACCGGGAACCCCGTGATGGCCGGGACGAGGACGGTCGAGCCGAACATCGCGACGACGTGCTGCAGGCCGATCCCGACGGTCCGGCCCCACGTGAGGCGTTCGTCGGGGGCGACGACCTCGCCCGGCGAGACCGCCCGTCCGTCACCGTGCAGCCGCCAACCCGTACCCGCCACGCGCGTCACCCTCCCTGGGAACGGCCCGGCGAGCACCGGACCGTCGGAGAGGGTAACCGCAGTAGGGTCGCCGGATGCTGCGCGCGCGGGGCCGTTCGTGGACCGGGGCCGCCGCGGTGCTGGCCGCGACGGTGGGGCAACTGCTGGTGGCGACGTTCGCGAGCGACCTGCCGCAGTTCGAGGGGAAGGCGTTCGGGGCGCGGCTGGTGTCCTACCCGCTGCTGATGCTCTTCGTGCCGGTGGTGTGGTTCGCGGTGCACCGCGGGTCCCGGCCCGCCCCGTGGGCGGGGTTCACGCTGGTGATGCTGCCGTTCCTCGTCGACGTCTCGGGGAACACGCTGGACCTGTACGACACGGTCGTGTGGTGGGACGACCTGCTGCACTTCCTGAACTGGTGCCTGCTGACGCTGGGTCTGGGGCTGGTGCTGCGGGTCGCCGACGTGCGGCCGCGGTGGGCGCGGGCGGTGGCGACGGTGGGGGGCGGCGCGCTGCTGGCGCTGCTGTGGGAGATCGGGGAGTGGTGGACGTTCATCCGCCACGGCACGGAGCTGGGCACCGCGTACGAGGACACGCTCGGGGACATGGTGCTCGGCACCACCGGGTCGGCGGTGGCGCTGGCCGTGCTGGTGCTGCTGCGGCGGCGGGTCAGTCGCCGGGGTTCCCCCGGAACTCGTCCTTGAGCGTGCGCGGGTCGGTGTCGCGCAGGGCCGAGCCGGAACCCTTGAGGCGGCGGTAGGCGAGGAAGGCGACGACGGCCAGGACGAGGACGATCAGCAGGTACTTCACCCCCCGACCTTACGTTCCGGGGGCGGCGACCACACGTCCCGTCGTCCACCCGCCCGTGAGCCTCCTGAGAATCTCCGTAGAGAGATCGGGGGTAGGGTCGCGGCAGCCGCTCGCCGAGGAGAGGAACCACTCGATGTTCGCCAGTGCCCCCGCCGTCTCGGCCGGGTTCGCCACGGCGGCCGCCGTCGAGACGACGCGGTCGACGCCGTTCCTGCTCATCACCGCCGTCGTCGCGATCGCCGTGCTGCTGGTCCTGATCATCAAGGTCAAGCTGCACGCCTTCTACGCCCTCGTCGTCGTCAGCCTGCTCACCGCCGTCGCCGCCGGCATCCCCCGCGGCGAACTGGTGAGCACCCTCACCAGCGGGTTCGGGAACACGCTGGCCACGGTCGCCCTGCTCGTCGGCTTCGGCGCGGTCCTGGGGCGCATCGTCGAGATCTCCGGCGGGGCCCGCGTCCTCGCCGACACCCTGCTCGCGCGCTTCGGGGAGAAGCGCGCGCCGCTGGCGCTGTCCGTGGCGTCGCTGTTCTACGGCTTCCCGATCTTCCTGGACGCCGGGTTCGTCGTCATGCTGCCGATCATCTACACCGTCGCCCGCCGCCTGGGCGGGTCGCTGATGCTCTACGCGCTGCCCGCGGCGGGCGCCTTCCTCACCATGCACGCCCTGGTCCCCCCGCACCCCGGACCCGTCGCGGCCTCCAGCCTGCTGGGCGCCGACGTCGGCCTCGTGCTGGTCGTCGGTCTGCTCGTCGGGCTGCCCACCTGGTACGTCGTGGGGTACCGGCTGGCGTACGCCCTGGCCAAGCGCTCGCCGTTCCTGCCCGTCCCCGAGCTCCTCGGCCGCCCCAGCGACAGCGGTGACCAGCCCCGGCCCGGTTTCGGCGTGATCCTGCTGGTCCTGCTGCTCCCGCTCGTGCTGATCTTCGGCGGGACCGCCTCCAGCACCGCGGTGGCGAACTACGGCGTGGCCGAGGACAACGCGCTGGTCGTGGTGCTGCAGATCATCGGCGCCACCCCCGTGGCGCTGCTCATCACCAGCCTGCTGGCGATGCTGCTGCTCGTCGTGCGCCCCCACCGCGGCAAGGTCGGCAGCCGCCTCGAGGAGGTCGTGGACGACGCCGTCGCCCCCGTCTGCTCGATCATCCTCATCACCGGGGCCGGCGGGATGTTCGGCCGGGTCCTCACCGACACCGGGATCGGCGGGGCGCTGGCCGGGGAGCTCGACGCCGCCGGGCTGCCGCTCATCGTCGCGGGGTTCCTCATCGCGGTCGCCCTGCGGATCGCGCAGGGTTCGGCGACGGTGGCCGGCACCACCGCCGCCGGTCTGCTCGCCCCCGCCGTCGCCGCCGGCGGGTCGCTGTCGGCCCTGCAGCTGGCCTGCCTGACGGTCGCGATCGCGGCCGGTGCGATCACCTTCTCGCACGTCAACGACTCGGGGTTCTGGCTGGTCGGTCGCTTCCTGGGCCTCGACACCGCCACGACGCTCAAGACCTGGAGCGTCGTGGCCACCGGCATCGGGTTCATGGCCTTCGCCCTCGTCTGGATCCTCTACGCCGTCGTCTCCTGACCGTCGTCAGCGGTTCAGCAGCGTCGTCCAGTTCGCGGGGACGCGGCCGCGGGGGCCGGGGGCGGGCTGGTCCTCGGGGTGGTTCAGCGGCGGGGCGAGGTCGGGCCCGCCGGCGTACGTCCGGTCGGTCGCGAAGTCGTAGAACCACTCCTCGCCCGGTTCGTAGCTGCGCACGACGGCGTGGCCGGAGGCGGCGACGTGGGCGCGGGCGTGCTGGGCGGGTGAGGAGTCGCAGCAGCCGACGTGGCCGCAGGCCGCGCAGCGGCGCAGGTGGAACCACCAGCCCTGCGGCTGGGCCGTCTCGCAGTCGGCGCAGCCGGGGCCGCTGGGGGCGGCAATGGGGTCGATCTGGTCGGTCACGGGGTCTCCTCCTGGGGGTCGACGGGCAGCCAGACGCGGAACACGGTGTTCCCGGGGACGCTCTGGACGTCGATGCGGCCGTGGTGGCGGTGCACGACGACGCGCCAGGCGATGTCGAGGCCGAGCCCGGTGCCCTCCCCGACGTCCTTGGTGGTGACGAAGGGCTCGAACACGCGGGGCAGGACGTCGGGGTCGATGCCGGGGCCGTCGTCGGCGACCTCGACGCAGACGCCGTCGCGGTCGGGGTGGACGGTGACGGTGACGGTGCCGCCGGTGGGGCCGAGGGCGTCGAGGGCGTTGTCGAGCAGGTTCGTCCAGACCTGGGTGAGCTCGCCGGTGTGCCCGAGGACCTGCGGGACGTCCTGGTAGCGGGTGCTGACGCGGGAGTTCCCGACGGCGCGTCCGGCTCCGGCGCCGAGCATGGAGATCGCGGCGTCGAGGAGCTCGCGCACGTCGACCCAGCGCTGGGGAGCGCGGTCGAGCTGGGCGTAGTTCCCGGCGGAGGTCAGCAGGGCGCTGATCCGGGCGGAGGCGGTGGCGGCCTCGGCGAGCAGGGAGCGGACGGCGACGGTGCGGGCGAACCAGGCCGCGGTGGCGGGGTCGGGCGGCAGGTCGGCGGCGGCGAAGCCGTGCTCGACGAGGACGGGGGCGAGGTCGTCGGGGTCGGGGGCGCCGAGCTCGTCGAGGGCGTCGACGAGCGCGTCCTCGGCGTCGTTGCGGCGCAGCGGGTCAGTCGGGACGGGCGCGGCGCCGCGGTCGGGGACGACCGGCAGCGCGGGCAGCAGCCCGCGCACGGTGCCCTCCAGGTCGCGCAGCTCGTCCTGGAGCTGGGCGAGGGTGCGGGCCAGCGCGGCGGCGGGGTTGCCGAGCTCGTGGGTGAGCCCGGCGGTGAGGGAGCCGAGGGCGAGGAGCCGTTCCCGGGCGCTGGTGAGCTGCTGCTTCTCGGTGAGCCCGATGCGCAGCCCCTCCAGCAGGTGCACCGCCATCGGGAACCACTCGCGCACGACCTGCCCGAACGTCGCCGCGGGCAGCACGAAGAACGTGGAGGGTTCCAGGACCCGCAGCGACGACGTGTACCCGGCGGGCGCGGCGTCCCCGAGGTAGGCCTCCCACGCCCCGGCGTAGACGCCGCGCTGGCGGGTGCGGCCGATCTCCAGGTCCTCCCCGGCGCCGTGGTGGTGCAGGCCGACGTGGCCGTCGAGCAGGACGTAGAAGCAGGTGGCGGGGTCCCCCTCGCGGTACAGCCAGCCGGGGTCGGCGGTGACGACGTCCCCGCTGCCGGTGAGGCGTTCCAGCTGCGCGTCGGACAGGTCCGCGAACAGGAACAGGGTCCGCAGCTCGGCGGGGGTCGCGGGACGGTTCGCCGGGCGGTTCACTGCTGGGCCAGGTAGCGGTGCACGAGCATGACGGCCATCGCGCCCTCGCCGACGGCGGAGGCGACGCGCTTGACGGACTCGGCGCGGGCGTCCCCGGCGACGAACACGCCGGGCATGGACGTCTCCAGGTGGTAGGGGTCGCGCGCGGGCCGCCACCCGGCGGGGCGCTCGCCGTCGACGACGAGGTCGGGCCCGGCCAGGACGAACCCGTGGTCGTCGCGGGTGACGGCGCCGTCGAGCCAGGCGGTGCGGGGCGCGGCGCCGATGAACACGAAGACGTGGTGCGCGGGCACCTCGGTCTCCTCACCGGTGTCCTTGTGGCGCAGCGTGATCTGTTCGAGCCGCTCGGCCCCGGCGGCGGCGACGACCTCGGTGCCGGTGCGGACGTGGACGTTCGGCAGGGCCGCGATCTGCTCGATGAGGTACGCCGACATCGACGTCTCCAGGGAGGTGCCGCGCACGAGCACCGTGACGCTGCGGGCCGACCGTGCGAGGTTCACGGCGGACTGCCCGGCGGAGTTCGCGGCGCCGACGACGTAGACGTCCTCGTCGGCGCAGGCGGACACCTCGCTGAGGGCGGCGCCGTAGTAGACGCCGCGGCCGGTGAACTCGGCCAGGCCGGGGCCCTCCAGCGTGCGGTAGGACACGCCGGTGGCGAGCAGGACGGTGTGGGCGGCGATGCTCGTGCCGTCGGCGAACCGGACGACGCGGGAACCGCCGACCTCCTCCAGGCCGGTGACGGTGCGGGCGGTGAGGGTCTCGGCGCCGAACTTCGCGACCTGCCGGCGGGCGCGGTCGGCCAGCTGCGCCCCGGAGAGCCCGTCGGGGAACCCGAGGTAGTTCTCGATGCGCGAGCTCTGCCCGGCCTGCCCCCCGGTGGCGTGCTGCTCGACGAGGACGGTCCGCAACCCCTCGGAGGCGCCGTAGACGGCGGCCCCGAGCCCGGCGGGCCCGCCGCCGACGATGGCGAGGTCGTAGAACTCGCGCTGCGGGCGGGTGGTGAGCCCGACGTGGTCGGCGAGGGTCACGTCGTCGGGGTCGACGAGGACCTCCGGGCAGGCGCCGTCGGCGGGGGCCAGCACGACGGGCAGCTGGGAGGCGCCGGCGGCACGCAGCAGCCGGTCGGCCTCGGGCTGGCCGGCGAGCAGCCAGCGGTAGGGGACCTCGTTGCGGGCGAGGAAGTCGCGGACGGCGAAGGACCGCGCCGACCAGCGGTCGCCGATGACGACGACCTCGTCGGGCGGGCGGACGGGTTCGGCGCGCCAGCGCTCCAGCAGCCCGTCGAGGACGGGGTAGAGCTTCTCCTCGGGCGGGTTCCACGGTTTGAGGAGGTAGTGGTCGAGGTCGACGTCGTTGATGGCGCGGATGGCGGCGGAGGTGTCGGCGTACGCCGTCAGCAGGACCCGCCGCGCGGAGGGGAACAGGTCCATCGCCGCTTCGAGGAGCTCGACGCCGTCCATCTGCGGCATCCGGTAGTCGGCCAGGACGGCGGCGACGGCGGTGCCGCGGAGCTTGACCTCGCGCAGCGCGCCGAGCGCGTCGGCCCCGGACTCGGCCCGCACGACGCGGTAGTCCTTGCCGTAGCGGCGGCGCAGGTCGCGGGCGACGGCGCGGGAGACGGCGGGGTCGTCGTCCACGGTCAGCAGGACCGGTCGCTGTTCCTCGCTCGCCTCGGGTGCCGCCACGGCCCGGACGTTAGGCGTTCGCCGCCGCCGGGGCCAGACCCTGCCGGGGTCAGGTTCGCCGGCGCTGCCCGGGGCGCTCCCGCGCGGCGCGCCAGGCGGTGACGGCGGCGAGGGCGACGAGGACCCCCCAGGCGGGGACGGTGAACCGCCACGCGCCGGGGGCGACGGTGAGCAGGACCAGCAGCACCTGCGCGGCGATCAGCCCCGCGGCGGGGGCGGTGCGGCCGAGGTGGGCGTGGCCGAGGCCGGGCCACAGGACGGACAGCGCGGCGGCCGCGGCGGGGCCCCGGTGGCGACGCAGGTGGCGGCCCAGGCCCGGCCGCACGGCTCCGGCGGTGCGGTGCCGCGCGGCTCCGGTGGTGCGGTCGTCGGTCTGGTCCCACTCCACGACGGTCATCGCGCAGCCCCCCGGCTCTGTCGTCGTTCCTGGTCGGCGCGCCCCCCGCGCTGGTCGCAGTCTGCCCTGATGCGGGGGGACGGTGCGCGTTTTACCCCCATCGCGGGCATTTCCTGACCGAGCGCTGTTGAACTTTCACCCACCGTCACGACGAGGCGGGTCGACGGCCCGGAAACCCCGCCGGTAGGCGGCCGGGCCCACCCCGCGCCGCGCCGTGAACTGCCGCCGCAGGGCGTCCGCCGTCCCCATCCCGCACCGGCGCGCCACCACGTCGACGGTCAGGTCGGTGCGCTCGAGCAGCTCCTCGGCCCGGCGCAGCCGCTCCTCCACCAGCCAGCGGTGCGGCGTGGTGCCCGTCGCCGCCCGGAACCGGCGGGCGAAGGTGCGCGGGGACAGCAGGGCCCCGCGGGCCAGCTCCTCCACGGTCAGGTCCGCCGCGAGGTCGCGCCGCATCCGGTCCAGCACGCCGGCCAGCGCGTCGGACGGCTCGGCCGGGACCGCGCGGTCGACGAACTGCGCCTGCCCGCCGGGCCGGTGCGCGGCCGTCACCATCCGGCGGGCCAGCGCGTTCGCGACCGCGGCCCCGCGGTCCCGGCGCACCACGTGCAGGCACGCGTCGATCCCCGCCGCGGCCCCCGCGCTCGTCACGAACGGGCCGTCCTCGGCGTACAGGACGTCGCGCTGCAGCAGCACCCGCGGGAAGCGGCGCGCGAACCGGTCGGCGAACTGCCAGTGCGTCGCGGCGCGGCGCCCGTCGAGCAGGCCCGCCGCGGCGGGGGCGAACGCGCCCGAGCAGATCGTCAGCACGTCCGCCCCGCGCTCGACGGCCCGCCGCAGCGCCGGCCCCACCCCCCGCGGCAGCGGGTCGTCCAGCGCGGGCCACCCCGGCACGACGACGAGGTCGGCGCGCTCCAGCGCGTCCAGGCCGTGCGGGACGTGCACCGCGAAACCCGACGTCGTCGCGACCGGCCCCCGGCGCGGGCCGCACAGCAGGAACTCCGTCGCGGCGAACCCGTCGTCGGTGCGGTCCAGGCCGAACACCTGGGTGGCGACCCCGAGCTCGAACGTCGCCACGCACGGGCCCGTGAGGGCGGCGACGACGCGGGCGGGACGCACCCCGCGAGCATGGCAGGAACGTCCGGTCCCCCGACAGTCCTGCCACTGGTCCGCGCGCCCCCGCCCGCCGACCCTGGAGCCGTGCTGACGATCCCTCCGGTCCCCTCGATCCCCTCGATCCCCACCGGTTCCTCGGTCCTCGTCCCGGCCCCCACCACCGGCCCCCAGCGCTGGGCCGGTGCCCCCTGCGCCGTGCTCGACCGCGACGGGTCGCTCGTCCTGGCCCACCGCGAGCGCGCCGGCACCGACGCCCTCGTGCTGTCCCGCTCCGACGACGGCGGCGCCACCGTCCGCGAGGTCGCCCGGTTCGGGCCCGGCGTCGCCGGGGCCGCCATGCTCGAACGCCCCGCCCTGGTCCGGGTGGAGGACGGCTGGCGGCTGTTCGTCGGGTTCGCCACCCCCGGCGGGCCGCACTGGTGGATCGGCGCCCTGCACGCCCCGACGCTGGAGGAGCTGCCCGGCGCCGCGGTCGTCCCCGTGCTGCCCGGGGACGACGCGACGGGTTTCAAGGACCCCGTCGTGCGGCGCGGACCGGACGGCACGTGGCGGATGTGGGTGTGCGCCCACGACCTGTCCGAACCCGGCGAGGAGGACCGCATGTCCAGCGCGCTGTGCACCAGCCGCGACGGCCTCACCTGGTCCGCCCCGCGCACCGTCCTCACCCCCCGCCCCGGCGCGTGGGACGCCCGCGGCGCCCGCGTCACCGCCGTCGTCGACGTCGGCGGCGGGCGCGAGCTCCTGGCCTACGACGGGCGCGCGAGCGCGGCGGAGAACTGGTTCGAGCGCACCGGCTGGGCCACCACCGACGGGGTGCCGGTCCCGGACGCCCCCGTCACCGACGTCCGCTACCTCGACGTGCTCGACCTGCCCGACGGCCGGCGCCGCCTGTTCTTCGAGGCCCGCACCCCCACCGGCGACCACGAGCTGCGCACCGCGCTCGCGCCCGGGCTCACCCGAGGGTGAAGCGGGTGCAGTGCGTCAGGTACGGGACGCGGATCTCCGCTCCCGCCCCGAACTCCCCGTCGAGGACGCGCCCCACCTCGGCGAGCACGTCGGCCCGCTCCGCCTCGGGCAGCACGATGACGTAGCTGCGGGAGGCCACCAGGTCGAGGACCCCCGCGCGGTCGGTCACGTGCTCGAAGCGCGTCGTGAACGACTCCCCCGCCCCGAACGGCGCCCCGACGTTCCCGGCGCTCGCGCGCATCTCGTGCTCGGTGCCGCGCTGCGCGATCGCCCACACCCGCCCGACCCACGGCACCGACTCGTCCCGCACGTTCCACACCAGGCCCAGCGTCCCGCCCGGGCGCAGGACCCGCGCCACCTCCGGCACGGCCCGCGCCGGGTCCACCCAGTGCCAGGCCTGCGCGACGACGACCGCGTCGACCGACGCGTCCGGCAGCCCGGTCGCCTCCGCGGTCCCCTCGCGCGCCTCGACGTCCAGGCGGGCGCGGAGCTCGGCGAGCATCCGGGTCGAGGGCTCGACGGCCACGACCTCGCGGCCCCTCCGCAGGAGCGCCTCGGTGAACTTCCCCGTCCCGGCGCCGAGGTCGAGGACGCGGCGGGCACCGGCGGCGAGGAAGTCGACGGCGTCGTCGGGGTACCCCGGACGGGCGCGGGCGTAGGCCCCGGCGGCTGCGCCGAAGGAGCGAGCGTGGTCGGTTCCGGTCACCGGGACATCCTCGCGCGGCGCACCATCGCAGGATGCGTGGACCTCGGCACCAGTGGGGGACCTGGGCCGTCCTCACCGTGGGCGGGACGGTCCTGACCGCCCTCCTGGCCGCCTTGGTCATGGCCCCCACGGTCCACACCGCCGTGGTGCTGGGCCGCCGGGGCGTCGTCACCACCGCCGAGGTCGTCGACTTCGACGAGGCGTTGCGCAGCCGGAACGACCGGTGGACGCTGCGGTTCACCACCGTCTCCGGCCGGACGGTGCAGGTCCGCACCCGGGTCACGTCGGCGGCCTCGCGGGTGCCGGTGGGGTCGCGCGTCACGGTCCGGTACGACCCGCGGAAGCCGTCGCGCGTCTGGTCCACGCGGGAGTCCACCGACCTGTCCTGGTGGGCGGCCGTCTTCGGCTGGCTCGTCGGGCTGATGTCGCTCTTCCTCGCCCTGTTCGGCCTGCTCCTGAAACCCTGGCGGCCGCCGCCCCCACCGCGGCCGGCCCCCGCGGCGGTCCCCGCGCGGCCGGTGCCGCCGCGGGTGGCCCGCCGGCGCCGCGAGGCCGCCCGCCGGGAGAGGATGAGGCGGTGAGCGCCACCCTCGTCGCCAAGGACCTCAGCGCCGCGCACGGCACGCGCGCGCTGTTCTCCGGCCTGGACCTCGTCGTCGCCCCCGGGGACGTCGTCGGCCTCGTCGGCGCGAACGGCGCCGGCAAGTCCACCCTCCTCAAGCTCCTGGCGGGCCTGGACCGTCCCGAGACGGGGTCGGTCGCGCTGTCCCCGCCGACCGCGACGGTGGGGTACCTGCCGCAGGAACCGGACCGCCGCCCGGGCGAGACGGTCGGGCAGTTCCTGGGGCGGCGCACCGGCGTCACCGCCGCGCAGGACGAGATGGACGCCGCCGCGCAGGCGCTGGCGGAGGGGGCCGCCGGGGCCGACGACCGCTACGCCACCGCCCTGGACCGCTGGCTGGCCCTGGGCGGCGCCGACCTCGACGAGCGCCGCGGCGAGGCCCTGGCCGACATCGGGTTCGGCGCCTCCCCGGAGGCGCTGATGACGTCGCTGTCGGGCGGGCAGGCCGCCCGCGCCGGTCTCGCCGCGCTGCTGCTGTCCCGCTACGACGTGTTCCTGCTCGACGAGCCCACCAACGACCTCGACCTCGACGGCCTGGCCCGCCTGGAGCGGTTCGTCACCGGGCTGCGCTCCCCCGCCGTCGTCGTCAGCCACGACCGCGAGTTCCTGGCCCGCACCGTCGACCGCGTCGTCGAGCTCGACCTCGCCCAGCAGCTCGTCCGCGTCGTCGGCGGCGGGTACGACGCGTTCCTCGCCGAGCGCGAGGTGCAGCGCCGGCACGCCCGGGAGGCCTACGAGGAGTTCGCCGACACCAAGGCCGGTCTGGAGGCCCGCGCCCGGATGCAGCGCGGCTGGATGGCCCAGGGCGTCCGCAACGCCGTCCGCAAGGGCGACCCGGACAAGAACATCCGCGCCAAGATGCGCGAGGGCAGCGAGAAGCAGGCCGCCAAGGCCCGCCAGACCGACCGGATGATCGAGCGGCTGGAGGTCGTGGAGGAACCCCGCAAGGAGTGGGTGCTGCAGATGTCGATCGCGCCCGCCCCCCGGTCGGGGTCGGTCGTCGCGACGCTGCGCGAGGCCGTCGTGCGGCGCGGGTCGTTCACCCTCGGGCCGGTGACGCTGTCGCTCGACGCGGGCGACCGGGTGGCCGTGACCGGCCCGAACGGCGCGGGGAAGTCGACGCTGCTGAACCTGCTGCTGGGGCGCCTGGAACCCGACGGCGGTTCGGCGGCCACCGGGTCGGGCGTGGAGGTCGGCGAGATCGACCAGGCCCGCGGCGCGTTCCTCGACGACCGGACCCTGGCCCGCGCCTTCGGCGACGAGGTCCCCGCCTGGCCCGACGCGGAGGTCCGCACGCTGCTGGCGAAGTTCGGCCTCGGCGCGCACCACGTCGGCCGGACCGCGGCGAGCCTGTCACCGGGCGAGCGCACCCGCGCCGCCCTGGCGCTGCTGCAGGCCCGCGGGGTGAACCTGCTCGTCCTGGACGAACCCACCAACCACCTCGACCTGCCCGCGATCGAGCAGCTCGAGGAGGCGCTGGCGGGCTACACCGGGACCCTGCTGCTGGTCAGCCACGACCGGCGGCTGCTGGAGGCCGTCGAGGTGACCCGGCGCCTCGTGGTGGAGGGCGGGACCGTCCGCGAGCTGTGAGGCTCACTCCAGGGCGGACCCGGTGAAGTCGCGGCAGAACACCACGACGCGGGGCGCGCCGCCGGGGTCGGGGACGGTCCCGTCCGCGCCGAGCACCCCGCGGGCCAGGACCTCCCCGGTGCGGGGGTCGACGACGCGGTACGGCTCGGGGACGCCGTCGCGGACCACGACCCGCAGGTCGCCGCCGTCAGCGCAGTAGGCCAGGAAGAACACGCCCGGGACGAGGAGGTTGCGCGGGTTCGGGGTGTGCGACCAGTCCGGCCGCGCCCCCGTGAAGGGCAGCCCGTGCAGCACGCGGTTCAGCACCCCCGGGTAGTTCGACCCCTCGAACGCCAGCGCCTCGCGCCAGCCGGCGCCGGGGGCGGAGAACAGCGGCGACTGACCGGTCTCGCCGGGGTGCAGCTGCCACTGCCACAGGCTGCCCGCGCCGTACACGACGCCCATCGCCGCTCCCGCGCACAGGTTGCCCCACGCCTCGTGGCCCTGCCACCACCCGGCGGCGAAACCCGTCCGGGCGGTGTTCTCGTACGTCGGCTCACCGTTGGCGACGGCCTTCGGCGGCAGGTTGCGGGCCATGTCGGCGACGCGCTCGGGCACGTGGTCGCCCCGGTGACCGGTCTGGCACCACTGGAAGTCGAGCCAGTCGGCGTCCTGGTGGGAGTCGGCCGTCGTGTGCGGGCGGTAGTGGATGCCGGTGGGCTGGGCGTAGTCGTCCCACGCGTGGACCTCGCGGCCCCCGGCGGCGATCTGCGGTTCGTCCCCCGTCCCGTCGGCCCCGACGAGCCACACCGCCGGCCCGGCGCCGTACCGGGCCACCAGGTAGCGGCAGTAGCGGGCGTACTGCGCCGGCGGCACCACGGTGCCCGCGGCGTCGAGGCCCTTCCACCCGAACCCCTGGAACACCGGCTGGAGCACCGGGACGATCCCGTGGCGGCGCAGCACCCCCACCAGCGCGTCGAGGTGCTGGAAGTAGTCCGGCCGCAACCGCTGCAGGGTCCCGCCGGGCAGGTCGTCGAACGCCACGGCGAACCCCTCGTCGGCCCCGCGGTCCTGCGGCCCGACGGCGCGCGTGTCGGGCTGCACGCTCATGAGCAGCACCGCGTTGAACCCCTTCGCGGCCCGGTCGGCGGCGTACACCTCGGCCTGCTCGACGGTGGCCCGCCACGGCAGCGCCCACGCGGTGTCCCCGACGAGGAACGCGGGGGTGCCGTCGGCGTGCACCAGGTGCCGGCCCCCCTCGGGCACGCGCCAGAAACCGTGCCGCTCGAACACCCCGTCCCCGGTGCCCGCCGGGACGTCCAGGGTCCCGGTGACGGTCAGCCCGGGGTCCTCGACGGAGGCCGACGCCGCCCAGGTCCACGTCCCGGCCAGCCCGGCCGCGCAGAACCGGACGCGCCAGGTGCTCCCGCCGTCCCAGAACGCCGGCCGGCGCACGACCCGCCCCGAGGCGTGGGTGAGGACGACCTCGACGTCGACCCCGGTGTACGGGTCGTCGTGCGCGACGGTGGCGGGCAGGGCGATCTCCACGGAGGACCACGGCGTGCTCACGGGCGCAGTCTGGCAGGGCGCCCGGCCGCCGAGGCTGAGGCGTTCGTGAGGGGTTCGCGCCACGCCCGGGACGCGTTGGTGCGCAGACGTTCCGGGACAGCGCCCCGGACGGGTGGAACAGGAGGGCCGCCGACGGCGATGATCGGGGGGTCGGCACGCCGCCGCGCGCTGCCCGACGCCCCCGCACCCCGCGTCCCCGGAGGAAGACCGCCCGTGCCCCTCGCCATCCTGGCCCTGGCCGTCGGTGCCTTCGGCATCGGCACCACCGAGTTCGTGGCCATGGGCCTGCTGCCCCAGATGGCCGCCACGTTCGACGTGTCCATCGCGTCCGCCGGCTGGCTCATCTCGGCGTACGCCCTCGGCGTCGTCGTCGGCGCCCCCACCCTGACGGCCCTGACCCACTCGTGGCCGCGCAAGAAGGTCCTCACCGGCCTCATGGCGCTGTTCGTCGTCGGCCACGCCGCGACGGCCCTCGCCCCGGGGTTCGAGGCCCTCGTCGGGGCGCGCTTCCTCTCGGGCCTGGGGCACGGGGCGTTCTTCGGCGCCTCGGCCGTCGTGGCGCGCAAGATCGCCCCGGCGGGCAAGCAGGGGCAGGCCCTCGCGCTCGTCTTCACCGGCCTGACCGTCGCGAACGTCGTCGGCGTGCCGGCCGGCACGTACGTCGGGCAGCAGCTCGGCTGGCGCCTCACGTTCGCCCTCGTCGGGCTCATCGGCCTGGTGACGATCGCCGCGATCCTCGCGATCGTGCCCGAGGTCGAGACCCGCACGGGCTCGCTGCGCTCGGAGTTCGCCGCGTTCCGCCGCCACCAGGTGTGGTGGACGCTGCTCATCACCACGGTCGGCTTCGCGAGCATGTTCACGGTGCTGAGCTACGTGGCGCCGCTGCTCACCGACGTCTCGGGGTTCTCCGAGGGCTCGGTCAGCTGGGTCCTCGTCCTGTTCGGCCTCGGCGCCACGGCCGGGAACATCCTCGGCGGCCGCCTCGCCGACTGGCGCCCGTACCGGACGCTGGCCCTCGGGTTCGTCGGGCAGATGGCCGTCTTCGGGTTCCTCTTCCTGTTCGCCGAGAACCGGGTCGCCGCCGCGGCCGGGGTGTTCCTGTTCGCCTTCATCGGGTTCGTGATGTCGGCCCCCATCCAGACCCGCGGCATCCTGGCCGCCGGCGGCGGGGCGTCGATGGCCTCGGCCGCGATGCAGGCCGCGTTCAACATCGGCAACGCGCTGGGCGCCTTCCTCGGCGGCCTCGCCATCGACGCCGGGTTCGGGTACGCCTCGCCCGCGCTGGTCGCGCTCGTCCTGGCCCTGCTGGGCCTGCTGATCCTGGCCGAGGCCACCCGCGTCGACCGGAACGGCCGCGCGCCCATCGACCCCGCCGTCCCCGCCGTCCCGTCGCAGCGCCGCCGCCGGGTGCGTGACACGGTCGAGCGGTGACGACCTCGATCCACCCGCGCCCGCTCGGCGACCCCGACCTGACCTCCCTGATCGCGGCGGCGGTCGCCGAGCTGAACGCCCGGTACCGCCTGCCCGGGGAGCCGTGGACGGACTACCCGCTCTCGTCCGCCGCCGTGTGCCACGTCGCGTACGTGGACGCCGAACCGGCGGGCTGCATCGCCCGCGTCGACGTCGACGAGGCGGGGTGGGGGGCGACGGTGGAGATGAAGCGCGTCTTCGTCCACGAGCGCTTCCGGGGCCGCGGGGTCGCCCGCGCGCTGGTGGCCCGGTTCGAGGCCGACGCCCGCGCGGCCGGGGCCCGGCGGGCCCGGCTGGAGACCGGGACCAAGCAGCCGGAGGCGATGGCGCTGTACGAGGCGCTGGGGTACGAGCGGGTCACCCCGTTCGGGGAGTGGGCCGACAGCCCGCTGGCCGTCTGCTACGCCAAGTCGCTGGCCTGACCCGCGCGGGACCCCGGCCACCGGAAGTCGAGGAATCGCGAACACCGGAGTTCGGTCCGCCGAACTCTCGTGCATGATGCTCCCATGACGACGGACGCCCGCACCTCCGCGCCCGCCCGCCCCGAGCGCGGCCTGTTCCGCCTGCTCGGCCCGGCGTTCGTGGCGGCCATCGCGTACGTGGACCCGGGCAACGTCGCCGCCAACCTCACCGCCGGCGCCGGGTACGGGTACCTGCTGCTGTGGGTGCTCGTCGCCGCCAACGCGATGGCCGTCCTCGTGCAGTACCTGTCGGCCAAGCTCGCCGTCGTCAGCGACCGCACGCTGCCGGAGGTCCTGCGCGACCGGCTGGGCCGGAAGGCGCGGCTGGCGTACTGGGCGCAGGCCGAGCTCGTCGCCGTCGCGACCGACCTCGCCGAGGTCATCGGCGGCGCCGTCGCGCTGCACCTGCTGTTCGGGACGCCGCTGCTGGTGGGCGGCCTCATCACCGGCGCCGTCTCGCTGCTCGTGCTGGCCCTGCACAACCGCACCGGGGTCCGCCGGTTCGAGGCCGTCATCGTCGGGTTCCTGCTGGTCATCGTCGTGGGGTTCGTCTCCGGCGTCGTCCTCGCCCCGCCGGACCCGGCCGAGGCCGTCGCCGGGCTCGTCCCCCGGTTCGAGGGCGCCGAGACCGTCCTGCTCGCCGCGAGCATGCTGGGCGCCACCGTCATGCCGCACGCCGTGTACCTGCACTCGGCGGTGGCCCGCGACCACCACGGGACCGTCGCACCCGGCCGGCGGCGGCGGGTGCTCGGCGCGACCCGCGTCGACGTCGTCGCCGCGCTCCTCGTCGCGGGCCTGGTGAACATCTCGATGCTGCTGCTGGCCGCGAGCGCCCTGCGCGGCGTCGAGGGCACCGACACCCTCGAGGGCGCGCACGCCGCCGTCGCCACCCACCTCGGCACCGGCGCCGCGCTGCTGTTCGCGATCGGGCTGCTCGCCTCGGGCCTGGCGTCCACGTCCGTCGGCGCCTACGCCGGCGCCGTGATCATGCAGGGTCTGCTGCGGGTCCACGTACCGCTGCTGGCCCGCCGCGCCGTGACGCTGGTCCCCGCCCTGGTCTGCCTCGGGATCGGCGTCGACCCGACGCGGGCGCTCGTGGTGTCCCAGGTCGTCCTGAGCTTCGGGATCCCGTTCGCGCTGATCCCGCTGGTCCGGCTCACGAGCTCGCGCACGCTGATGGGCGAGCACGTGAACCGGCCTGCGACGACCGCGCTCGCGACGGTGGCCGTCGCGCTCGTCGTGGCGCTGAACGTGGCGCTGCTGTACCTGACGTTCCTCGGCTGAGCGCGCTCGGGAGGGGTCAGGGGCGGCTGGTGATGGCCCAGAGGTGGTCGTCCTTCTGGCTCGTCGTGCACGAGAACAGGGTGAGACGGGCGTCGTTCCCGGCGCGGTAGCCGGAGACGTCGAGGCACTTCCGGCTCTTCTCGTTGACGATCCACACCCCGGTGCGGCGGGTGCCGTCGGGGTAGGTGACGTCCTTCGGCACGGTGTACCAGAGCTGGTTGTCCTTGGACGGGTCCGGGTTGCAGCTGTACTCGACGATCTTCGCGCCGTTCGCGTTGTCCCCCGTCCCCGGCGCGTCCAGGCAGCGGCCGTCCGCGGTGTTGCGGATGAGGTAGCGGTTGTACTTCGTGCCCGACCCCCCGGTGGCGGTCCCCTTCGGGACGAACCGCCACGCCTGGTTGTCACCCGAGGGGTACCGGCACGTGAACTGGTTGACCGGGCCGCCCTGCGTGCCCGCCCCGAAGCCGGGCAGGTCGGCGCACTTGCCGGTGGTCTTGTTCTTGATCGCGAAGACGCCGTCGAGCCCGGCGGCGCTCGCCGGGGCGGCCGCGACGGTGAGGACCAGCGCGGCGCCGCTGAGGACGCCGGCGATCGCGGTGAGGGGGCTGCGGGACATGGTGAACTCCTGGGTCCTGGGGGCCGGTGGGACACCGACCGTTCTACGGACCACCGCGCAGTCCCCACCACGAGCGCTACGCAGAGGTGCGTACTGCGCACTGTTCGCATGCGGCGGGTGACGGACCGTGGTAGGAGGGGGCATGCTCTCGGCGCGCCGCGCGGCGCTGGTGCACCGCCTCGGGCTGGAACTGCTCGACGTCCGGGACCCCGGGGAGCAACTGGCCGCCGGCCTGCGGTTCCTGGACCGGGTGGTGCCCGGCGACGTCGTCGCCGACGTCCGCGTCGACAGCGCCGGGCGCCCGCACATCACCGAGACCCCCGAGCTGCTCCTGCCGCTCATCCCCGCCGACGCCCCCGACGTCGTCCTGAGCAGCCCCGCGATCCCCTACCTGACGGCTCACGGGGAGCTGCCCGCCCGCCGGGTCGAGGAACTGTGCACCCCCCGCGAGTGGGCCGCCAACCCGATGCGCCGCGAACTGCTGGAACCGAACCGGGTCCCGCACGCCCTGCTGACCGCCCACCTCACCGACGACCCCCCGGTCGCGGACGATCTGGTGGGTGGCCCCGCCATCCAGTGCTGGGGCGTGAACCGCAGCACGCCCTTCACGGACGCGGACGTGGCCGCCCTCGGCCGCTTCGAGCCGTACCTGCGGCTGGCCGCCCGCGACCGCGGCCGGACGGCTCTCGTGCTCGACCTGGACCGCGCCGTCGCCTCCGGAGCCGGGCTCGTGCTGTTCCGGGGCACGACGGCGACGTACTGCAACGCGGTCGCGGCCGACCTCCTGGACGACCACGACGTCCCGCTGTCGACGCTCGCGCGAGTCAGCCGGTTCTCGCTCGGCCCGGACGCCCCCACCGGCGTCCTGCCGACGGCTCGTGGTGGCCTGCGCCTGCGGTGGCGCCCGGCGCTGCCGGGTTCCAGCGCCGTCGTCGTCCACACCGCCGTCGCCCGGGCCGGAGCCGACGGCCCGGCCCTCAGCGCGCGCCAGCTCACGGTCCTGGGTCACCTCGACCGCGGGTGGACCGCCGCGGCGATGGCGCACCACCTCCACCTCAGCGAACGCACCGTGCACAAGCACCTGCAGAACCTGTACCGGCTGCTCGGGGTGAACGACCGCCTCAACGCCGTCCTCGCCGGCCGGCGCCTCGGCCTGCTCCCCCTCGTCGAGGACCGCGCCCGGACCCGTCCGGCCGACGCGTGAACGCGTCCCCTCAGCCGGGTGGGCGAGCACGTGAACCGGCCCGCCACGACCGTGCTCGCGACGGTGGCCGTCGCGCTCGTCGTGGCGCTGAACGTGGCGCTGCTGCACCTGACGTTCCTCGGCTGAGGCGCCCGTCCCCGACGAGGCACCGGGCGCGGGGGTCAGTGCTCGCCGGGCAGGGACAGGAGCCCGGACCGGCCGACCCAGCCCCGCACCGTCGGGGTGAGCAGCAGCGCGGCGACCGCGACGTTCAGGCCCGCGGCGGCGAGCGCGGGGAACGCGGGACCGTCCCGCAGCACCGGGACGACCCCGGACCCGGCGCCCAGGACCGACAGGCCCAGCAGGACGGCCCACGCGGTCCAGCTGCTGCGCCGGACGCGCGTGAGGAGCCAGACGTGCAGGGCCAGCCACACCAGCGCGCCGAACCCCCGGCCGGGGACGGCCACCAGGAGCAGCTCGCAGGCCAGCACGGCCAGCAGCCGGTGGCCCACCGGGTGGGTGCGCCACCACGTCGTGTTCACGCGGCTCACCCTACGGGCAGGTGCCGCCGCACGAAGTCCAGCTCGACCCGCATCTGCCGGACCCGCTCGTCGTCCAGCAGCGACCCGTGCCCCGCGTCGTACCGGTACACCTCGTGGGTGGCGCCGCGCGCGGCGAGGCGTTCGAGGTAGTTGTCGATCTGCCGGATCGGGCAGCGCGGGTCGTTGCGGCCGGCCAGCACCAGGACCGGCGCGCGGACGGCGTCGACGTACGTGAGGGGCGAGGAGTCGGCGTACTTGCCGGGGACCTCCTGCGGCGACCCGCCGAACAGGGACCGGTCGAACGCCTTCAGCCCCTCCATCTCGTCCTCGTACGCCGCGACGTAGTCGGCGACCGGGACCCCGGCCAGCCCGACGGCCCACCGCTGCGGCTGGGTGCCCAGCCCCAGCAGCGTCAGGTAACCGCCCCAGGACGCGCCCGCCAGGACGAGCCGGTCCGGGTCGCACACGCCCGCGGCGACGAGGTGGTCGACGACCGCCGCGACGTCCTCGAGCTCGGTGTGCCCGACGCGTTCCTCCAGGGCGTCGCGCCACGCCGAGCCGTACCCGGTGGACCCGCGGTAGTTCACCTGGACGACGGCGAAACCCTCGTCGACCCACGTCGCGCAGTACGGCCGGAACGCGTCGGTGTCGTGCGCGGTCGGCCCGCCGTGGACCTCCACGACCGTCGGCAGCGGCCCGGCCGCACCGTCCGGCGTCCGCAGCAGCGCGTGGACCCGGCCCCCCGGCCCGTCGGCCCACACGTCGCGGACGGCGACCGACGGCGGCGCCGGTTCCCCCGGCGCGCGCAGCAGGACCCTCCCGTCCAGCGTCCGGACCGTCGACGGCTGCTCGGAGGACGACCACGTCATCCACACGTCCCCGTCGGGCCGGGCGGTGGCGCCCGAGACGGTCCCGGTGGCCGGCCCGACCTGCTGCACCGCACCGGTCCCCAGGTCCACCAGGTGCACCAGGGTCCGGGCCTCGTGGTCGAGCAGCACGACCAGCCCGGTCGCGTCGCGGGTCCACTCCGCGCCGGCGACCTCGCCGGGGGCGTCGAGGACGATCTGCACCTCGCGGCCGGTCCGCAGGTCCAGGACGAGCAGTTCGGCCCGCCCGGACCGCTCGTGCTCCACGAGCAGCCGCGCGTCGCCGCGCACCGGGGAGAAACCCACCGGCGAGACGCCCTTGCCGGGCCCGTCGGACAGCTCGGCGACGGTCGAGCCGTCGGCCAGGGAGAGCACCCGCAGGTCGGGGTGGCGGGAGTCGCCGTGCTCGGAGTGCGCGATCGCGACCCACTGCTCGTCGGGGGACAGGTCCCCCACCCAGGCGTCCTCGCGGTGCTCGTACAGCCGCCGGGTGCCCTGCGCGGAGACGACGTCGACGCGGGTGCCGTACCCGTCGTCCTGCGACCCCACGACGACGGTGCCGCTGCGGCCCAGGCACAACCCCGCCGGGTAGGCGGCGGGCAGGCCCAGCGGGTCCTCGACGCCCTCACCGGGGGCGGACCCGAAGGGCTGCCGCCGCCACACGCCGAACTCGTCGCCGGCGGTGTCGTCGAACCACCACGCGAACTCCCCGGCCGGGTCGATCGTCGCCCCCGAGGTCCCCTCGGGGCGGTCGGTCAGCCGGTGCAGCTCCCCCGTCGCGGCGTCGAAGGAGTGCACCTCGAGCACCCCGGCGACGGTGGCGTCGACGACGCACCGCGCCGGGGCGTCCTCGGCCCACTCCGGCAGCCCGACGCGGCCGGCGCGGAACCGCTCCTCCCAGGTGGGGACCTCAGGTTCAGTCACCGGCCGATCGTGCCACGCGGGCTACGCGGCGGCGGTGCGGGGGAACAGCCGGCGCAGCACGTCGGCCATCGTCACGACCCCCTCGACGCGCGACCCGTCGGTCACGACGGCGAGGTGGTTGCTGGTCTCGCGCATCCGCTTCAGCGCCGCGTGGACCGTGGTCCCGGCGTCCAGCTCGAACACGTCGCGGACGAACGGCGCCAGGGGCGCGCCGGCCGGTTCGGTGAGGGTGTCGCGGACGTGGATGACACCGGTGATCGCCTGCGGGGCCCCGACGAGGATCCGCAGGTGCCCCGTGCGCCGGGTCAGTTCCCGCACGTCGTCCACGGTCGCGCCGGCCGCCACGCACGCCGGGACGGCCCCCGGGCGCAGCAGGTCGCGCACGGTCAGCCGCTCCAGGTCCAGCGCGCCGGACAGCTGCGCGGAGAACCTCGCGTCGAGCGCCCCCACGTTCGTGGAGTGCTCCAGCAGGTGCCGCAGCGTCTCCGGGGTGTGCGCGGTGGCCCGCTCGTCCACGGGTTCGACCCCGGAGCGGCGGACCAGGACGTTGGCCGCCTCGTTGAGCAGCTTCAGGACCGGCCGGAACACCCACATGAACGCGCGCATCGGGATCGCCAGCAGCAGCGCCGACCGCTCGGGGTGCGCGATGGCCCAGGACTTCGGGGCCATCTCCCCCACCACGAGGTGGACGAACGTCACCACGAACAGGGCGATGACGAACCCGAGGACGTCGGCCGCGACCGCGGGCGCCCCGAGGGCCTCGAAGGCCGGGGTCAGCCAGTGGTGCACGGCCGGTTTGCTGATGGCCCCCAGCAGCAGGACGCAGGCGGTGATGCCGAGCTGGGAACCGGCCAGCAGCACGGTCAGCTCGTGCGAGCTCTTCAGGGCGGCGCGGCCGGCGGCGGTCCCGGCGGCCTCCTCCAGGCGGTGCCGCTTGGCGCCCAGGAGGGCGAACTCGACCGCGACGAAGAACGCGCTCAGGGCGACGATCAGCACGGTCACCGGAACGACGACGAGCCAGTTGTCAGTCACCGGCCACGACCTCCTCGGACAGTTCCAGCCGCACCCGGGCGGGCACGTGCCGCTCGACGGTCAGGACGCGGACGGACAGCGTGCGGGGTTCGGCCGCCGGTTCGGCGGGGTCGGAGGGCAGGTCGAGGACCAGTTCGGCGCCCTCGGCGGGCAGACCGCCGTGGGTGGCCATCACGAGCCCGGCGATCGTCTCGTAGTCGCCGCGCGGCAGGTCCACCCCGAGGGAGCGCTCGACCTCGTCGACGTGCACCTCGCCGGACATCTCCCAGACGCCGTCGCCCTCCACCGGCACGTACCCCGCGGGGTCGTCCTCGTCGTGCTCGTCGGTGATCTCGCCGACGAGCTCCTCGGCGAGGTCCTCGACGGTGATGACGCCGGCGAAACCGCCGTACTCGTCGACGACGCAGGCGAGCTGGTTCTTCGTCTCGCCCAGCTGGCGCAGCACGTCCGGCAGCGTCGTGAACGTCGAGACCACCAGCGGGGGCCGCATGACGCGGGTGGCGCGGGCGCTGTCGGGTTCGGTCGTGGTGAGCAGGTCGGCCAGGTGCACGACCCCCAGGACGTCGTCGGTCCCGGTGGCCAGCACCGGGTAGCGGGAGTGGCCCACGGCCATCAGCGCGCGCACCAGCCCCAGGTCGTCGCCCTCGCCGATCGTGTCGACCCGCGAGCGCGGGATCATCGCGTGCTCGACGTCGCGCTGCGGGAAGTCGAGGATCCGGTCCAGCAGGACCGCCAGCTCCGGCGGCAGGTCGCCGCTCTCGCGCGACTCCTCCACGATCGCCTCGAGGTCCTTGGCCGTCGCGGCGTGCTCGACGTCGTGGACCGGCTCGATCCTCAGCGCCCGCAGCAGGGCGTTGGAGGAGGCGTCGAAGAACGCGATGAGCACGCCGAACACGCGCAGGTAGATCAGCGTGGAGCGGCTCAGCCGCACGGCCAGCGGCTCGGGCTTCGCGATCGCCAGGTTCTTCGGGTACAGCTCGCCGAAGAGCATCTGGACGAACGTGGAGAACACGATGGCGATGACGCCGCCGATCCCGACGCTCACGGCGGTCGGGATGCCGACCCCGCCCAGGAGGGCCCCGAGGGACTCCCCGATGAGGGGTTCGGCCACGTACCCGACGAGCAGGCCCGTGACGGTGATGCCCAGCTGGGCACCGGAGAGCATGAAGGAGGTGCGGCGGGTGACCGCCAGGGCCCGGCCCGCGCCGGGGTCCCCGGCGTCCGCGCGGGCCCCCAGGCCCGAGCGGTCCACCGACATGTAGGCGAACTCCTGGGCCACGAAGTACCCCGTGGCCACGGTGATGACGAACACCACCAGCACGCCCAGGAGGAGGGCGAGCACGTCGGTCACGCGACCACCTCACCGTGGTCGGGCGGCGGGGTGCTCGCGCAGGTACTTGAAGGGTCGTCGTGATCGTCGTCGCACATCGGCGGCGGCGGTCCTCTCCTGGTTCCGGGGACGGTACGCGGTGGTCAACGCACCGTCTCACGCCCCAGTTCCCGGGGCAGCGCGAAGCGGGTCGTGACCCGCCGCGCGAACGCGACGTGGTCCGGCGGGCCGGCCACCTCGAACCCCGCCGCCGCGACCAGCCCGTCGTCCAGCTCCAGGACCTCGGCCGAGCGCAGCGGCCACCGCTCGTGCTCGTTGGCGATCCACCAGGTGCGGCCCAGGTGCTGCGCGTGCAGCCCGAACCGCGACGTGAGGAACACCCCGAGGTCGTCGACGGCCGGTGCGCCCTCGCGGACGGCGACGCGGCTGCGCACCCCCGCGCGGGTCCGGCACGTCCACAGCAGCTCCCGCGCCCCGTCCCGCACGCGCACCGCGTGGCGCATCGACGACCAGCGGTAGGGCAGGCCGAACGCCAGCTGCGCGCCGACGACGACGGCGAGCCGGCTCGCGTCCAGGCTCGCGAACACCACCCCCCGGCGGCCCTCGTCGTCCACGGAGTAGAACCGCACGTTCGTCTCCAGGAACGTTCCCGCGTACGGGACGCTGCCCCGCCGTCCCGGCCCGGCCCCGCGCAGGGTGAAGGGGATGAGGCCCACGTAGGTGGCGCCGTCGAGGACGTCGGGGCGGACCCCCGGCGGCATGAGCGGCGCGACCCGGGCGGGGTCCACGGCCCAGTGCAGGAACGCGAGGTCGTCCCAGTGCTGGTGCATCATCACGGGCCCGTGCAGGGCCACGGCCTCGGGCGAGGGCAGGCGGTCGACCACCCCGACAGGGTGCCGGAGGCGCCCCGGTCCGGCGACCCGTTCGGCACCACCCCCGTGGCTGGCCTACAGTGTGCCCACCATCCAGAGCGGCCGAGAGACCTGGCTCGTCGACGCCGCAGCAACCGCCTCCCCGTGAGGTGTGGTGCTCATGCCGGGACCGATGGAGGAGATCGCGTGACGACCACACCCACCGCCACCGCGTCCGCGTCCGCCCCGGGCGCCACCCGCGTCGACGCCGCCGGCGTGCGGCTGCGCGGCGTGAGCCGCTCCTTCGGCGGGCACCGCGTGCTCGCGCCGCTGGACCTGGACCTGCGGGCAGGCAGCACCGTGGCGCTCGTGGGCGCCTCCGGCTGCGGGAAGTCGACGCTGCTGCGGCTCGTCGCCGGCCTGGACACCCCGTCGGCCGGCACCGTCGAGGTCGCCGGGCAGCCCGTCCGCGGGGTCCACCCCCGCACCGCCGTCGTGTTCCAGGAACCGCGCCTGCTGCCCTGGCGCGACCTCGCCGGGAACGTCGCCTTCGGCCTGCCCCGCGGCACCGCCCGCGCCGCCGGGCGCGAGGAGGTGCTGCGCTGGCTGGAGGTCGTCGGCCTGGAGGACTTCGCCGGGCACCGGCCGCGGCGGGTCTCCGGCGGCATGGCCCAGCGGACCGCGCTGGCCCGGGCGCTGGTCCGCCGCCCCGGCGTCCTGCTGCTCGACGAGCCGTTCGCCGCCCTCGACGCCCTCACCCGGCTGCGCATGCAGGACCTGCTCGACGAGGTCCAGCGCGGCACCGGGGCCACGGTCGTGTTCGTCACCCACGACGTCGACGAGGCGCTGCACCTGGCCGACCGCGTCCTGGTGCTCGGCAAGGACGGGAACGACGACGAGGCGGGTGCCCGCGTCGTGCGCGACCTCGTCGTCGACGCGCCCCGCCCCCGCGACCGCGCCGACGCCGCCACCGCCCGGCTGCGCGTCGAGCTGCTCGACCTGCTCGGCGTCCCCCGCACCGCCTGAACGACCCCCCGCGCACCCCCCACCACCGCACCCCCGGGAGAACTGTGTCCACGCTGCCCCGCACCACCACCCGTCGCGCCCTGCTCGGCCTCGGCCTGGGTTCCCTCGCCCTCACCGCGGCCGGCTGCGTGCAGGGCGAGTCCTCCTCCGGCAGCGCCGCCCCCACCGCGAGCAGCGGGTCCGGCGGCGGCGACCGGGTCCGCCTCGACTACGCCCTCTACAACCCCCTCAGCCTCGTCGTGCGCGAGCAGAAGATCCTCGAGGACGCCGGCCTGACCGTGCAGTGGGAGCAGTCGCAGGGCAGCAACAAGGCCAACGAGTTCCTCCGCAACGGCAACCTCGACCTGGCCTCCACCGCCGGGTCGGCCGTCCTGCAGGCCCGGACCAACGGCTCGCCCGTGCAGACCGTCGAGGTGTACTCCCAGCCGGAGTGGACCGCGCTCGTCGTCGGGAAGGACTCCACCGTCACCGACGTCGCGGGGTTGCGCGGCAAGAAGATCGCGGCCACCACCGGCACCGACCCGTACTTCTTCCTCCAGCAGGCGCTCGCCCAGGCCGGGTTGTCCGGTTCCGACGTCGAGATCCTCAACATCCAGCACGCCGACGGCCGCGCCGCCCTCGAACGCGGCGACGTCGACGCGTGGGCGGGGCTGGACCCGAACATGGCGGCCACCGAGATCCAGGCCGGGTCGAAGCTGCTGTACCGCAACGTCGACTTCAACACCTACGGCGTCCTCAACGCCCGCGAGGAGTTCATCCAGGACTCCCCCGACCTCGTCCAGCAGGTCGTCGACGCCTACGCGACGGCCCGCGCGTGGGCGCTGGCGAACCCCGCCGAGCTCGCGACGCTGTACGCGACCGCCGCGCAGCTGTCGCCCGAGGTCGCCGCCCGCGTCCTGGAACGCACCACGCTCGACCTCGACGGGGTTCCCGGCGAGGCGCAGCGGACGGTGCTGGCCGGGATCGTCCCGCTCATGGCCGCCACCGGTGACGTCCCGTCGGAGGACGCCGCGACGACGGCGCTCGACACGCTGCTCGTGCCGGAGTTCGCGCAGAAGGCGTCCGCGTCGTGAGCGTGGCCACTCCCGCCCGGGAGCGGACCCCGGACGCCCCGGCGCGCCGGGTCCGGTCCGGCTGGTGGCTGGGGGCCGTCGTGCCCGTGGCCCTCGTGGCGGCCTGGTGGGCGACCACCGCGGCCGGGGTGTTCCTGCCCAGCCAGCTCCCGCCGCCCGGTGACGTCCTCACCGCCGCGCAGCAGTTGTGGACCACCGGTCAGCTCCAGACGAACATCGCCATCAGCGTGCAGCGGGTGCTCGTCGGGTTCGCGCTCGGCGCCGCCGCGGGTCTCGTCCTCGGCGGGCTGACGGGGTCGTCCCGGCTGGCGTACCGCCTGCTGTCCCCGACCCTCGGGGCGCTGCGCGCGGTGCCGTCGCTGGCGTGGGTCCCGCTGCTGGGGTTGTGGATCGGGCTCGGGGAACCCCCGAAGATCACCCTCGTCGCGATCGGGGCGTTCTTCCCCGTCTACACGACCGTGGTCTCCTCCCTGACCCACCTCGACCCCGCGCTCGTCGAGGTCGGCCGCGCCTACGGCCGCCGCGGCATCGGGTTGTTCACCTCGATCCTGCTGCCCGCCACCGCACCCGCGCTGCTGTCCGGGTTGCGGTTGGGGCTGGCGCAGAGCTGGCTGTTCCTCGTCGCCGCCGAGCTCATCTCCTCCTCCATCGGCCTCGGCTACCAGATGACCAACGGGCAGAACACGTCCCGCACCGACCAGGTGCTGCTGGCGATCATCCTGCTGGCGCTGCTGGGCAAGGCGTCCGACGTGGTGCTCGGGTTCGTCGAGGGACGGGTCAAGGCGTCGCGGGACTGACCCGCCCGTCCCCCGGGGGCCCGGTCCTGCTGCGGCGGGGCCGGGCCCCCGTCGTCCCCGCCCCGGGGAACGCGGCGCCCGTCCCGGCCGTCCTCCGGGAGGGGGCCGGCCGGCGGCCCCGGGGACGGAGGACGGGATGGCTCTGCGCGACCTGGCCGCACGCTTCGGTGCGGGTGCGGCGACGGTGGACACGGTGCTGGAGGACGACGTCGCGCGGCCGGGTGGCCCCGTGCGGGGCCGGGTCGTCGTGACCGGCGGCAAGGTGCCCCAGGACGTGCAGGAGGTCGTCGTCGCCCTGCAGGCCCGGGTGGAGGTCGAGAGCGGCGACACCGAGTGGCGCGAGGACGTCGCCTTCGGCAGCGCCCGCGTCGGCGCGGGGTTCACCACCGTGCCCGGGCAGCGGGCCGAGCTGCCGTTCGCGCTGACCCTGCCGTGGCAGACGCCGATCACCGCGATCGGCGGCTGGCACCTGCGCGGGGTGGCCGTCGGCGTGGCGACCCGGCTCGTCATCGCCGGGGCCGTCGACCCCGGCGACCTCGACGGCCTCACCGTGGCGCCGCTGCCGGTGCAGCAGGCCGTGGTCGACGCCCTCGGGTCCCTCGGCTGGCGGTTCAAGCACGCCGACGTGGAGAAGGGCCGCGTGCGCGGCTCCGACCTGCCCTTCTACCAGGAGCTGGAGTTCGCCCCGCCCGCTCACGTGCGGAAGGTGAACGAGCTGGAGGTCACCTTCCTCGCCGACGCCCACGGCGTGGACGTCGTCCTGGAGGCCGACCGCCGCGGCGGCCTGCTCACCGAGGGCCGCGACGTCGTGAGCCGGTTGCGGTTGTCGCACACCGACACCGACCGGGCCCGGGTGGCCGCGACGCTGGACCGCGCCGTGCACGAGCTCGGCGCCCGGCGCGGCTGGGGCTGGTGAGACCCCGCCGGGCCCGGGGAACCGGGCCCGGCGGTCCCGTGGTCAGCGGACGCTGAGCGTCAGCTGCTGGGACCCGGCGTGGACGTCGTCGGCGAGGTCGACGCGGTACAGACCCGACGCCGGCAGCGTCACCGTCACATCACGCTGGTTGCGGCTGTGCGTGGTGTGCAGCGGGGTGCCGTCGGGGGCGATCAGCGTGAACGTCCCGGTGCCCGAACCGTCCAGCTGGATCCGGGCGCGCTGCCCGGCCTTCGCGGCGAACGTGTACGCGGCGCGGTCGCGCGGGCCGACCTTCGCGGTGACCGTCGCGCTGGTGCGCCCGGGGGCGAAGTCGATCTTCGTGGCCTCGGCCACCACCGGCTTGTCCGGCTGAGCCGCGGGCTTGCCGGTGGTGGGCTTGGTGGTGGGGATGGACAGGTCCAGCCGGTAGCTGGAGGGGCGGGTGGAGACGATGTCGACGTAGTACCGCCCGCTCTCGGGCAGCCGGTAGGTGAAGTCGGACTGGCGCGGGCTGTGCGCGTCGTGCACCGCCGGACCCGAGGGACCGACCAGCGTCCAGGTCTGGGCGCTGGTGGAACGGGCCAGGTGGATGTGGGCGGTCTGCCCGGCCTTGGCGTCGAAGACGTACCGGTCGTCCTCCTCGGGGCCGACCTTCCCGCTGACCGAGGCGGAGGTGGCGCCGTGGGCGAAGTGGATGACGGTCTGCGCCGGGACGCCGTGGGCGCCCGAGCCGGTGCCGGTCCCGGTGACCGGGCCGGCCGCGGCGGCGACCCCGGCCCCGCCGAGCAGGGCGGCGGCGGTCAGGACACCGGCGGTGAGGACCTTGGAGTGCTGGGAGTTCATGGTGCTCGTGCCTCTCGGACCAGGACGGTGGTTCGGGCCCGCTGACTGCGGTCCCGGCTCCGTCGGTGAGAGGACGCGACAGCTCCTGCACCTGTTACACCGTTCGACGGGGCAACTTCACGGTGGTGGACAGGACGGAACCGGGGTGAGCGCGGCGAGGGTGCACGTCGACCCGCGGTGCGAGGCGGAGCGCCCGGGTGCGGTCCGCACGACGGACGCACCCGCGCGCCGTCGGCTCCCCGCTACGACCGGCTGAGGGGCGGCGCCGCGCCCGGGGGTGCGGGGGGCAGCACTCGCGGACCGGCCTCGCGGGGACGGGGACCCTCCTCGGGGTGGGCCCGCAGGACCAGCAGCGCGACGTCGTCCTCGGGCGAGCCGTCGAGACGGCCCAGCAGCGCGTCGCACAACTCCTCCACGGGCAGGTGGTGCAGCTGCTCCAGGGTGGCGCGCAGCCACTCCATGCCCTGCTGCAGCGGCGCGTCCCGGCGTTCGACCAGGCCGTCGCTGTACAGGACGAGGGTGGCCCCGGGGTCCAGGGTCACCGTGTGGTCGTGGCGGTCGGTGCCGGGCACCAGGCCCAGCAGGGTGTCCGGGGCGGTCTGCAGGAGGCGCGCGGCGCCGTCGGGGGCGATGAGGACCGGCGGGGGGTGCCCGGCGTTGGACCACCGCAGGGTGCGCAGGCCGGCGGCCCGCTGCTCGTCGGTCTGCTCCACCTGCGCCAGGACGGCCGTGGCGATCACCCCCACGCCGAGGTGGTGCATGGCGGTGTCCAGACCGCTCAGGACGGCGGCGGGCGCGGCGCCGAGGGTGATGGAGACGCCGCGCAGCAGGTTGCGGACCTGCGCCATGGCGGCGGCCGCGTCGCGGTCGTGCCCGGCGACGTCACCGACGACCAGGGTGGTGGTGCCGGTCGGGCCCAGGAAGCAGTCGTACCAGTCGCCGCCGACCTGGGCGTCGGACGCGGCGGGCAGGTAGCGCACCGCGATCTGCAGGTGGTCCGGCTCGAACGGCGCGGTGAGCAGGCTGCGCTGCAGCGTCTCGGACATGCGCCGCTGCTCCCCCGCCACGCGGCGCTCCTGCTCCTGCACCTGCAGCGCGGCGAGGTTCTGGGCGCACTGGGCGGCGAACGCCTCCATGAGCTCGACGTCGCGGTCGGTGAAGTCCTGCGGGTCGCGCCAGCCGATCGTCAGCCCGCCCAGCGAACGGCCCCGGGCCTGCAGCGGCAGGGACACCCACGTGCCCAGGCCGGTGCTGGTGACGGCCTCCTCCATCAACGGGGTGGACCGCACGGCCGCCTCGCGGTCCGCCAGCACCACCACCCGCCCCGTCGCCGCGGCGACGGCCACCGGCAGCGGGCTGTCCACGGGGATGCGCGCGAAGGTGCGGCGGGCCTGGTCCCCCAGGGAGTCGGTCAGGGTCAGCTCCAGCACCTCGGTGCCGCCCGTGCCCGTCCGCACGGCCACGGCGCCGCCGCCCGCACCGAGCATCCCCAGGCCCCGGCCGACGATGATGTCGGTCAGCTGCGCGACGGTCTCCGCCCCGCTCAGCTCCCGCGCCACCTGCACCATGCCGGCCAGGCGCCGCGCCCCCGCGGTCTCGGTGGTCAGGGCCTCACGCAGCTCCTGCCCGCGCACGTACAGGTCCGCCTCGGCCGGGGACTGGTCCTCCAGGGCCGCGTAGAGGCCGACGCCGGAACCGGAGCGCTGCCGCAACTTCTCGGTGGCGTAGTCGCTGACGTCCTCCGTCCGGTGCAGCACCAGCACCACCTGCCCGGCGTCGTCGATCACCGGGGCGTTCACCGCGCTCCACCAGCGGGGTCGGAAGAGCCCGTCGGCGTCGGCGATGTCGTACTTCTGCAGCGGCATGGTGTCCTGGCGCCCGGTCCGCAGCACCCGGCGCAGCGAGGCCTCGAGGTTCGCGCTCGCCCGCGCCCCCGGGTCGTCGGGGTTGTCGGGGAAGACGTCGAACACCGACCGGCCGATCAGCTCGGGCCGGGTGCGGCCGGACGACTCCAGGAAGGCCCGGTTGACGGTCACGAACCGCAGGTCGGTGTCGAACACCGCGAACGCGGTGGGGACCGCGTTGAAGACCGCAGCCAGGTCCAGGTGCGAGGCATCCGTCACGTGCTGCATCCCGTCGTCCGAGAGATCCGCCGCCCCCGACACGTCGTGAGGTCAGCTCCGTGCTCCTGTCCCAGCTGGAGGACAGTCACGCAGTCAGTCGCCCACCATGCCAGAGGCCCGGCCCCGCTCTCGCGGTTCCGGGCCTCTGGCCTGCGGTCTTGATGGTCGGGGTGACAGGATTTGAACCTGCGGCCTCTTCGTCCCGAACGAAGCGCGCTACCAAGCTGCGCCACACCCCGATGCTGCTGAGCCGCGTGAACGGCCTCGCCAAGAGTAGCCCATCGGCGCGGGTGCTCCGAACCAACCCTCCCCCGCTCAGCGGACGGGCACGAGCTCCAGGAGCGTCGCCTCGGGGCGGCACGCGAAGCGCACGGGTGCGTACGGGGAGGTCCCCAGCCCGGCGGAGACGTGCAGCCAGGCGTCGTGGCCGGCGGCGTGCCACCGGGACAGGCCCGACGCCTGGGCGCGGGGCAGGTCGCAGTTGGTGACGAGAGCGCCGACGCCGGGCACGCACAGCTGCCCGCCGTGGGTGTGGCCGGCGATGAGCATCCCGGCACCGTCGGCGGTCATGGCGTCCAGGGTGCGGCGGTAGGGGGCGTGCGTGACGCCGATGGTGAGGTCGGCGTCGGCGGCGGCGGGCCCGGCGACGTCGGGGTAGCGGTCGTAGCGCAGGTGCGGGTCGTCGACGCCCACGAGCTCCAGGTCCAGGCCCGCGACCGTGAGGCGGGTGCGGACGTTGTCGAGGTCGACCCAGCCGGCGTCGATGAAGCCGCGGACCAGCTCCCCGGTGGGCAGCCGCGGGACCTCCGGCTCGGGGACCCGGGACGGGCCCTTGAGGTAGCGCGCCCAGTTCCGCGGCTGCGGCGCCCAGTAGTCGTTGGAGCCGAGCACGAAGACGCCGGGGCGCTCCAGCAGCCCCGCGTACGTCTCCAGGACGGCGGGGACGGCGTCCTGGGCGGCGAGGTTGTCGCCGGTGCTGACGACGAGGTCCGGTTCGAGGTCGGCCAGGGCCGCGACCCACTCCCGCTTGCGGCGCTGCGAGGGCACCAGGTGCAGGTCGGACAGGTGCAGGACCCGCAGCGGCCGGGCCCCCACGGGCAGCACCGGCACGAGCGCGTGCCGCAGCGTGAACGCGCGCACCTCGTACCCGGCGGCGTAGCCGAGCGCCCCCGCGCCGGCCAGGGCGGTGAGGGCGGCGGTCGCGGCGGTGGCCTTCAGGACGCGGGCCGTCGATTCGCTGGGCATCGGCCCATCCTCGCGCGCGGCCGGGAAACGGCTCGACGGGGGTGGGAGGATCACCGCATGAGCGACACCCTCAAGGACTCCCTGCAGGCCGACCTGACGACCGCGATGAAGGCCCGCGACGAGCTGCGGTCGGCGACGCTGCGGATGGTCCTGACGGCGGTCCGCGGCGAGGAGGTCGCCGGGAAGGCGGCCCGCGTGCTGAGCGACGAGGAGGTCGTCACCGTCCTGCAGCGCGAGGCGAAGAAGCGCCGGGAGGCCGCCGAGGCGTACGACGGCGCGGGCCGCACCGAGCAGGCCGCCCGCGAGCGCGCCGAGCTGGGCGTGGTGGAGACGTACCTGCCGACGCCGCTGTCCGACGAGGAGCTGGCTGAGCTGGTCGACGAGGCCGTGCTCATCGCCACCTCCGAGGGGCTGACGGGCATGGGCGCGATGGGTGCGGTGATGTCGCAGCTGAAGGGCAAGGTCGCGGGCCGCGCCGACGGCAAGCGGCTCTCGGGCGCCGTGCGGGCCCGCCTGCAGGCCTGAGACGCGAAGAGGCCCGCCGGGGGGGTGCTCCCCCGGCGGGCCTCCGCGCGTCCGGCCTCAGGGCGCCGGCTGCTGCTCCGGCTGCTGCTCCGACTGCGGCTGGGGCTGCTGCGCCGGCGTCTCCGCCGGGGCCTGCGCCGGGGGCGCCTCGCTGGTCTGCGTCGGCGCCGGGGCCTGCTGCGTGGGCTTCGGCGCGGGGCCGGAGCTGCGGGTCAGGGTGATGGTCGCGCCGGCGGCGGCGGACCGGGCGCTCTGCGCGGCCACCAGGCCCGCGGCCACGGACTCGGAGGCGACGCGCTTGCTGGAGACGCTGACGCTGAACCCGGCGGCCTCCAGCGCGGAGGTCGCGGACGACACGCTGCGCCCCACGACGTTGGGGACCCGGACGCGGCCGTCGACGGTCGTCGTCTTCAGGCCCTGGCTGGTGCCGTCGGTGAAGGTGAGCTTCGGCGCGTTCAGCTGCGTGAGGCTGCGGCCGACGGCGTTCGTCCAGATCGGCCCGGCGATCGTGGCGCCGAACACGCGACCGGTGCGGCGGCCGTTGATGCGCTCGCCGTTCAGGCTCTTCACCGTCCCGTGGTGGCCGACCCACACGGCCCCGGCCATCTGCGGGGTGTAGGCGGCGAACCAGGTGTCGCGGCTCTGGTTCGTGGTCCCCGTCTTGGAGGCGACCTGACGGCCGGCCAGGAGGGACTTGCCGGAGACGTTCCGGGCCGTCCCGCTGGTCCAGCCGCCCCGCAGCGCCTCGGTGACGTTGCGGGCCACGTTGACGTCGAGGACCTGCTTGCAGTCCGCGGACGGGATCTGCAGCGGCTGGTCGTTCGCGTCGAGGACCTCGAGGATCGCGGTCGGCTTGCAGAAGTTCCCCTCGGCCGCGAACGCGGCGTACGCCCCGGCGACCGACAGCGGCGTCACGAGGTTCGTGCCCAGGGTCATCGACGGCAGCCGGTCGAGGTCGAGGGTCTTGGGGTTGGAGGCGATGGTGTCCAGCGGCGTGGGCGCGGCCTTGTAGACGCCCAGCGACTGCGCGGTCGCCGCGAGGTCGCACAGGTCGAGCTGCTTCTCCATGGCGACGTAGGCGGTGTTGACGGAGTTCGCCGTCGCCGCGCGCACCGTCATGGTGCCGCCGCCGCCGCCCTCGGAGTTGCTGTACGGGTACCGGCCGCCGCGCAGCTTCTGCCCGCACGCGGTGAACGCGCTGAACGGGTCGTTGCCCGACGACGGCGCCGCGACGGTCGAGTCGATCGACTTGCCGGCCTTCAGCCACGCCGCGAGCGTGAACGCCTTGAACGTCGACCCCTGCTGGAACCCGGACCCGCCGCCCATGGCCTGGCTGACGTTGTAGTTCAGCGTCGTGACGCCGATCTGGTCCTCGTCGGGCGAGTACGTGGTGTTCTGCGCCATCGCCAGGATGTGGCCGGTGCCGGGCTCGACGATCGAGGCCGCCGACCGGGCCTCCTGGCCGGGGTTCACGCCGTCGTTGACGGCCTGCTGGGTGTTGCCCTGGACGACCGGGCTGAGGGTGGTCTTGATGGTCAGGCCGCCGCGGCGCAGCAGGTTGCGGCGGTCCTCGGTGGTCGCCCCGAACGCGGGGTCGGACTCCACGACGTGCACGACGTAGTCGCAGAAGTACGCCGCCGTCCCGGCCGACAGGCAGCCCTGGCGGCTGGGGTTCGGGCGGATCTCCAGCGGCGTCGCGACGGCCTGGTCGTGGGTGGCCTGGTCGATCTTGCCGAGTTCGAGCATGCGGCCCAGGACGACGTTGCGCCGCTTCGTGGACGCCTCGAGGTACTTCACCGGGTTGTACGCGGCGGGGTTCTGCACCATCCCGGCCAGCACGGCCGCCTCGGGCAGCGTCAGCTGGGAGGCGGGCTTGGAGAAGTAGTACTGCGCGGCGGCCTCGACGCCGTACACGTTGTTCTGGAAGTAGGCGACGTTCAGGTAGCCGGCGAGGATGTCGTCCTTCGACATCTCCTTCTCGACCCCGATCGCAAGCTTCATCTCCCGCAGCTTGCGCGCGTACCCGTCGACCCCGTCGGCCTCGACGGCGGCCGCGGCGGCGGCGGAGTCACCCTCCTCCACGGCCTGCTGGACCAGGACGTTCTTCACGAACTGCTGGGTGATCGTCGAGGCGCCCTGGGTGCCGCCGCCCCCGGCGTTGGAGACCAGCGCCCGGACGATGCCCTTCATGTCCACGGCGCCGTGGGAGTAGTACCGGTCGTCCTCGATGGCGATGATCGCCTCCCGCATCACGGGCGCGATCTGGTCGAACGCCACCACCGAGCGGTTCTGGTCGTACACCTTCGCCATGACCGTGCCGTCCGACCACAGGATCGTCGAGGCCTCGGACAGCGACTTGTCGCCCAGGTCCCCGGGCAGCTCGTTGAAGATGTCGACGCCCTCGCTGGTCAGGCTGCCCGTCGCGGCCACGGCCGGGACGACGAGACCGGCGCCGAGCACACCACCGGCGGCGCTGACCGCGGCGAACGCGGCGAGCAGGCGGAAGACCGGGCGCCGGGCGTGCTGCGTGGAGCGAGGGGCCATGCGGTCAGCGTAAGCGGACGGTGCCGGGGGCCGAAGCCCTGCACACGTCCTCCGCGGTCCGCGCGCAGGATCGTGACCGGCCCGATACCCCGTGCACCCGCCGATCTCCACGAACGGGTGAGTGGCGCTAGCCCGAAGTGACTACCCAGGTTCGTCACAAGGTGCTCTGGGGCCGGCCGCGACCCGACCATACGCTGCCGGTGTGCCCGCAGGTGGGCACTCAGGAAGATTCACAGGGATCGTCCCGCACCCCGGGGGGAACCGGAGCCGCCAGGCTCCCGGCCGGGAGGGACGCTGACGGGAGGGGCCGTCGATGACGTGGACGTTGGAATGGGCCAGTCGTGGAGCCTGCAAGGCCAGCACGGCGGACGACCTGTTCGTGCAGGGTTCGGCGCAGAACCGCGCCAAGCAGATCTGCGGCGGGTGCCCCGTGCGCACCGAGTGCCTGGCCGACGCGCTGGACAGCCGGATCGAGTTCGGCGTCTGGGGCGGCATGACCGAGCGTGAGCGCCGCGCGCTGCTCAAGCGCCGCCCGAACGTGCAGTCCTGGCGCCGTCTGCTGGAGACCGCCCGCGACGCGGCCCTGGGCGCGGCCGCCGGCCAGGTCACCGGGTCCGGCACCACCGTGCCCGCGGCGCTGGACACCGAGGTCCACGCCGTCTGACCCGAGGTGGTGGCGGCCACTACGGTGGCCGCCATGACCACCTGGGAGTACGCCACCGTCCCCCTGATCGTCCACGCGACGAAGCAGATCCTGGACCAGTGGGGCAGCGACGGCTGGGAGCTCGTGCAAGTCGTCACGGGCCCCGACGGCAACGGCCTCGTCGCCTACCTGAAGCGGCCCAAGCCGTGAGCGCCTCCGCGCGCCTGGCCGAGCTGGGCCTGACGCTGCCGGCCGTCGTGCCGCCCGTCGCCAGCTACGTGCCCGCCACCCGCGACGGGGACCTCGTCCTCACCTCGGGGCAGCTGCCGTTCGTCGACGGGCAGCTGGCCGTGACCGGCAAGGTCGGGGCCGGGGTCGACGCCGGGACGGCCCAGCAGCTCGCCGCGACGTGCGCGCTGAACGCCGTCGCCGCCGCAGCGTCCGTGGCCGGCGGGGTCGACAACATCGAGCGGGTCGTGAAGGTCGTCGGCTTCGTCGCCAGCGACCCCTCGTTCACGGGGCAGCCCGGCGTGGTCAACGGGGCCTCGGACCTGCTCCAGGAGATCTTCGGCGACGCCGGCGTGCACGCCCGCAGCGCCGTCGGGGTGGCCGTCCTGCCGCTGGACTCCCCCGTCGAGGTCGAGATCACGGTGCGTGTCCGCAGCTGAGGCGTGGACGGGTGGCCCGGTCACGGACCGGGCCACCTGCGTCCTGGCCGGCAACCCCGGCCCCCTGACGCTCGACGGGACGAACACGTGGCTGCTGGCCGCGCCCGGCTCCCCCGACGCGGTCGTCGTCGACCCCGGCGAGGACGACGCCGCGCACCGGGCCGCGATCACGGCGGCGCTCGCGGGCCGGCGGGTCGCCCTGGTGGTCGGCACCCACCACCACCCCGACCACGTCGGGGGGCTGCCCGCGTTCCTGGCCGAGCACCCCGCCCCCGTCGTCACCGCGGCCGGGCACGTGGAGGCCGCGGGCCTGAGCCTGGAGGTCCTGGCGACGCCGGGGCACACGGCCGACTCGGTGTCGGTGCTGCTGGCGACCGGGGAGCTGCTGACCGGCGACACCCTGCTCGGGCGCGGCAGCACCGTCCTGGCCGCCGACGGCGACCTGGGCGAGCACCTGCGCTCCCTGGAGCTGCTGCTCTCGCTGGACGCGGCGGTCGTCCTGCCCGGCCACGGGCCCGCCCGGCACGACGCCCGGGCCGCGCTGCGGACCCAGCTGGACCACCGGCTGGAACGGCTGGAGCAGGTGCGCGCGGCGTGGGCCGCGGGGCACCGCGACCTCGGCGCGCTCGTCACCGCCGTCCACGGGGACCTGCCCGCGGGCCTGCGGGACGCGGCGGCGCAGTCGGTCCGCGCGCAGCTGAGGTACCTGGACCCCGGCGCGCCGCGCTGAGCGGCCCGCCCCGGGCGGTCAGCGGGCGCGCTTGGCCAGGCGCTCGACGTCGTGCAGCACCACGGCCCGCGCCTCCAGGCGCAGCCACCCGCGGGACGCGAAGTCCGCGAGCGCCTTGTTCACCGTCTCCCGGGAGGCGCCGACGAGCTGCGCCAGCTCCTCCTGGGTCAGGTCGTGGGCCACGAGCAGGCCGTCGGCGATGGGGCGCCCGAAGCGGCGGGACAGGTCCAGCAGGGCCTTGGCGACGCGGCCGGGGACGTCGGTGAAGACGAGGTCGGCGAGGGCGACGTTGGTGCGGCGCAGGCGCTGGGCCAGGGCCCGCAGCAGGTGCTTGGCGACCTCGGGGCGGCGGGCGAGCCAGCGCATCATGTCGTCGTGGTTGAGGGCGATGAGCTCGGCCTCGGACACGGCGCGCGCCGAGCTGGTCCGCGGGCCCGGGTCGAACAGGGACAGCTCCCCGAACATCTCCCCCGGCCCCAGGACGGCGAGGAGGTTCTCGCGGCCGTCGGGCCAGCTGCGGACCAGCTTGATCTTGCCGGTGCGCACCACGAAGACCCGGTCGCCGGGCTCGCCCTCGCCGAACAGCTGCTGCCCGCGGTCGAGGTGGACCGGCTCCATCGACTCCAGCAGCTCGCCGGCCGACTCGTCGTCCAGGGCCGCGAACAGCGGCGCCCGGCGCACGACGTCACCGAGCCGGTCCCCGCCCGGGCGCTCGGCGACGCGCTCGAAGGGACGTTCGGCGTCCGTCCCGCGCTCGACCCCGTGCTCCACCGACGACCTCCCGTGACCCGCGTGCGCTGACCGTGACACGCATCACCTCGGCGCGCCTGTGGACAGTCTGCCGCACGAACGGCCCGCAGCGGCGGGGAGCCCGGCCCGGGCGGCCCGGGGCCGGGCCCGGGGTCAGGGGACGACGGGCCGGAACAGCGCGCGGCAGCGCTCGGCGAGGACGTCGGTGGCGACCGCCAGCTCCGCCAGCAGCGCCCTCTCGTACTCGGACAGCCGCTGCTGGGCCCCGGACAGCTCGTGCAGCTGGTCGGGCAGCCCGCCGCCGCGGATGGGCCGGTCCAGCAGCAGCAGCCCGCGCAGCCCCTCGGCGGGGTCGGCGCCGGGCTCGGCGGGCTCCAGGTGGTGCTCCAGCGGGCCGCCGTGGGTGGCGGCCTCCACGGGCACGTGCAGCGCCTCGGGGCCGCAGGCGGTGGCCACCAGCAGGTCGCGGCGGGCCCGCACGAGCCGGTGCCAGTGCTGGACGCGGCGGACCTCCTCGTGCAGCAGGCCGCGGCGGCGGCGCAGGGCCGGCAGCGGCAGCTCGGCCAGCTCGACGCGGACGGCCTGGCGGCACGTCAGGTCGTCGGCGGCGGCCAGCACGCCGGACAGCACGGGTTCCAGGGCCGACTCCAGGAGGGACGCGGGGGCGTCGCTCGGCAGGTCGGCCGGTTCGAGGTCGCGCGGGGGCATGGTGTCCGTGTCGTCCGCCGCCCCGGGCGCCTTGACGGGGTGTCACCCTCACGGTGGTGCCCGCTCACCCGTCGGGAGTCGTCCCCGGTGCCGCGGCGCGGGCGGCACGTAGGCTCGCCCGGGTGGAGACGCAGCTGGCCCGCACGCGCCGAGCCCGGCGGGTGCACCGCCTCCTCGCGCAGCGGTACCCCGACGCGCACTGCGAGCTGGACTTCACCGACGCCTTCGAGCTGCTGGTCGCGACGATCCTGTCGGCGCAGTGCACCGACGCCCGGGTCAACCAGGTCACCCCCGCGCTGTTCGCCGCGTACCCGGACGCGCACGCGCTGGCCGCGGCCGACCGCGACCGGCTGGAGGCGCTGGTGCAGCCCACCGGGTTCTTCCGGGCCAAGGCCGACAACCTGCTGCGGACGGCGGCCCAGCTCGTCGCCGAGCACGGCGGGCAGGTGCCGGCCCGGCAGGCGGACCTGGTGCGGCTGCCGGGGGTGGGGCGCAAGACGGCGAACGTCGTCCTCGGGGACGCGTTCGGGGTGCCCGGGCTCACCGTGGACACCCACGTGGGGCGGCTGTCGCGACGGCTGGGCTTCACCACCCACGAGGACCCGGTGAAGGTCGAGGCGGACCTGGCCGGGCTCATCCAGCGCAAGGACTGGACGATGTTCAACCACCGGGTGATCTTCCACGGCCGGCGCACCTGCCACAGCCGCCGCCCGGCGTGCGGGGCGTGCCCGGTCCGGCGGCTGTGCCCCTCGGACGGGATCGGGGAGACCGACCCGGTGCGGGCGGCGGCGCTGGTCAAGGGCCCGGTCCCGGCGTGAGCGTCCCGCAGTGGCTGCGGCCGCTGGCCTCCCGGTTGCCGCACGTCACGGCCGCCGACCTGCGCTGGGCCGGCGGGCACGGGCCGGGGGGCCGCCCCGCGGCCGTCCTCGTGCTGTTCGCCGACGGGCCCGGCGGCCCGGAGGTGCTGCTGACCGAGCGGGCCGGGACGCTGCGCCAGCACTCCGGGCAGGTCGCCTTCCCCGGGGGCCGGCGCGACGACGCCGACGCCGACGCGGCCGCGACGGCGCTGCGGGAGGCCGCCGAGGAGACCGGGCTGGTCGCCGCGGGCGTCGACGTCCTCGGGGAGCTGCCGACGCTGGCGCTGGCCCACTCCGAGCACGTGGTCACGCCCGTCGTCGCGTTCTGGCGCGAGCCGTGCCCGGTGGGGGTCGTGGACCCCTCGGAGGTGGCGCGCGTGGAGCGGGTGCCGCTGGCCGAGCTGCTGGCCCCCGGGTCGGTGCGGCGGCTCCGCGGACCCGGCGGGTACAGCGGCCCGGCCTTCGCGGTGCGGGGGCTGCTGGTGTGGGGGTTCACGGCGGAGGTGCTCGTCCGGGTCCTCGACCTCGGGGGGCTGCTGACGCGGCCGCCGGGGCCGGTGGGGACCGTCTCGCTGGAGGAGGCGCTGGCCTGGGCGGGGGGCGGGGCGTGAGCGCGTCGGGCGTCCTGGACGTCGTCCTGCTGGTGCTGCTGCTCGCCCAGGTCGTCGCGGGGTACCGCGAGGGGTTCCTCGTGGGCGTCGGGAGCCTGCTGGGCCTGGTGGGCGGGGCGGCGGTGGGGGTCGTCGCGCTGCCGCGGGTCGTCGCGGGCTGGGACCCGGGGGTGCAGCGGACGCTGGTCGTGGTGCTGGGCACCGTCGCCCTCGCGGTGGTGGGGCGGGTGCTGCTGGGGTTCGTCGCGGCCCGGGTGCGGGCGCACGTGCGCTGGGCACCGGCGCGGCTGGTCGACGCCGTGCTGGGGGCCGTCGCCGGCGGGGTCGCGACGCTGCTGGTGCTGTGGGTCGTCGCCGGCGCGGCGCGGCAGGCGCCGCTGCCGACGGTCGTGCAGGCCGTGACGGGCTCGCGGGTCGTCGCGGCGGTCGACCGGGTCGTCCCGCCCGCCACCGGCGACGTCCTGGCGCGGTTCTGGTCCGCGGCCCAGGCCGGCGGGTTCCCGCGGGTCTTCACCGGCCTGGACCCCGAGCCGATCGCGCCCGTGGAGGCGCCCGCCGCGCAGGCCCCCGAGGCCCTGCGGCAGGCCCCGGCGGCGGTCGTGAAGGTCACCGGGGTGGCGGACAGCTGCCGCCGCGGGCTGGAGGGGTCGGGGTTCGTCGTGGACCGGGCCGGGGGCGTGGCGCGCGTGGTGACGAACGCGCACGTCGTGGCGGGGGTCACCGACCCCCTCGTCCAGCCCGGCGGGCAGGGGCCGCGGTACCCGGCGACCGTCGTCGCCTTCGACGCCGGCCGCGACCTGGCCGTGCTGGCGGTGCCCGACCTGGACGTGGCGCCGCTGGCCCGCGCGGGCGAGCTGGCCGCCGGGGACGCGGCCGTCGTGGCCGGCTACCCCCTCGACGGGCCGTACCGGGCCGAACCGGCCCGGGTCCGGCAGGTGCTGCAGGCGCAGGGCCGCGACATCCGCGACACCGCGGACGTCGTCCGCGAGGTCTACTCGGTGTACGCGCAGGTGCAGCCGGGCAACTCCGGCGGGCCGCTGCTCACCGAGGACGGCCGGGTCGCGGGCGTCGTGTTCGCCAAGTCCCTCGACGACGAGCGGACCGGCTACGCGCTGACCCCCGACGAGCTCGACGCGGTGCTGGCCGCGGCGGGGACCACCGAGGTCCCCACGGGCGCCTGCACCCGCGAGTAGGTCACCAGCGGGCCAGCCACCCGGCCAGCAGCAGGGCCAGCCGGTCGGGGGCCTCCTCGGGCACGTAGTGCCCGGCGCCGGGGACCTCCTCGAGGCGGTGCGGGCCGTGGGCGAACCGGGCCGCGGCCTCCAGCGTGGCCGCCGAGACCGTCGGGTCGAGCTCCCCGCGGACCTGCAGGACGGGCACGTGCACGCCGTCGCGCAGCGCGGCGGCGAAGCGGCGCCCGTCGGCCCGCACGGCGGACCGGGCGATCCAGCGGTGGTACTCCAGCGCCGAGTGCGCCACGAACGGCACCCGGATCGCCTCGGCGTAGCGGGCGACGTCCTCGGCGGCGGGCCAGCCGGGGCCGGAGCGTTCCCGCAGGACCCGCTCGACGCCGTCGCCGCGCAGGAAGGACCGCTCGGGCAGGGCGGGCAGCTGCCGCCAGAACGCGGTGCGGGTGGTGTCGAACCCGGCGGGGCGCCCCAGCCGGTCGCGCAGGACGTGCCCGCTCAGCAGCGGGTGGGCCGCCCCGACCACGACGACGCCGCGGACCTGCTCGGGGTGCAGCGACGGCAGCGCCCACGCGGTCCGGCCCCCGATGCCCAGGCCCACGACCACGGCGTCGCGCTCCCCCAGGGCCCGGACGACGGCGGCGACGTCGGCCGCCGAGGTCGGGGTGTCGTACCCGCGCGGGGGTTTGTCCGAGGCGCCGTACCCGCGCAGGTCCATCGCCACGGCCCGGTACCCCGCCGCGGCGAGCGCGACGAGCTGGGCCCGCCACGCCCACCAGAACTGCGGGAAGTCGTGCAGCAGCAGGACGAGCGGGCCCTCACCGAGCTCGGCGACGTGGAACCGCGCCCCGTGCGCGGCGACGAGCCGGTGCCGCCACGGGCCCTCGACGAGGACGGCGGAGACGTCGGTGGCGTCGCTGGCGGGGTGCGGGGTCAGTGCTCGAGGCGGCGCGCGCCGGTGGGGGCCGCGATGGTCTTCGCGACGGGCTTGCCGGTGGCGGCGGCCTTGATCGCGGCGACGCTGTCCTTGGAGGTGCGGATGGTGCGCTCGGGCGGGCGGACCTGCTTGACGCGGCCGAAGCCGATCGCGGCGGCGATCCCGGCGACGACGAGCATCGCGACGGCGACGACCAGGAAGCTCAGCCACACGGGCCAGCCGGCGCCCTCGTGCAGCGCGTAGGCGACGGTCACCCCGAGGAAGACGAACGCGACGAAGCCGAAGACGCCGGCGACGGCGAACAGGGCGCCACCGATGGCGCCGTTCTTCACGTCGGCGGTGATCTCCGCCTTGGCCAGGGCGATCTCATACCGGACGAGCTCGGTGACGTCCTTCGTCGCGTCGGCCACGAGCTGACCGATCGTGCGTTCGGGGGCCCCGACGGGACGGTCGTTCAGGGTGGTCATCCAGATCCTCCTAGGACGGTCGCGCTGCCCGCACGGGAGTCGGGGCGCCGGGCCAGAGCCTAGGAGCTGCGTCGGGCGGGTGCACCGGCAGGGGGACGCGTCGCCGCCGGCGGGGGGACCGACGGCGACGCAGGGGTCGCTCTCGCACAGGGGGACGAGCGACGACCAGGACGACAGTACGGCTCCGCGGCGGGCGCGGTGGGCGTTCGGCCGAAGCCGCCGCCGGTGGCGCGGCGCTTCCCCCCGGTCGGAGCAGCGCGGCGGCGCTCAGTCGACCGGTCGCCACCGGGCGAGGACCGCGCGGTGGTCGCTGCCGGTGAGGTCGGCGACCCGGGAACCGACGGCGCGCCAACGGTTCCCGTCGGCCAGGGCGTGGTCGATGGTGGCGCCGGCGACCGCGGGGACCTTCGCCGGCCAGGTGCCGCGGGCGCCGGTGCCGGTCTGCTCGCCGGCGTCGACGCAGGACCCGCGCAGGTGCAGCCCGGGGTGGTCCAGGGTGGCGTTGAGGTCACCGGCCAGGAGGGCGCCGGGGGTGCGGGCGCACCAGTCGGCGACGGCGCGGACCTCGACGGCCCACGCGTCCAGGAGGCCGGGGACGGGGGCCGCGGTGTGCGCGGCGGCCAGCACGGGCCCGTCGCCGGAGACGGGGGCGGCGGTGACGACGGCCTTCAGCCCGTCGGCGAGCTCCCCGGTGGGGCGGTACTCCCCCATCCGGTCGGCGACGAGCAGCGCGGTGCCGTGCCGGCCGTCGCGGTCGGCGCGGTGCAGGACCTGGTACCGGGTGCCGGTGCGGGCCCGGACGCGGTCGGCGACGTCGGTGGCGTACGCCCGCGTGGACTCCGGCAGCGAGACGGCGTCGGCGTCCGCGGCGGCGGCCAGCCCGGCCACCGCGTCGGGGTCGGCGCGGTCGTGCAGGACGTTGGCGGCCAGGAACGTCACGTCGCCGGGGCGGGCGGTGGGCAGGTCCCCGGCCGAGGCGCCGCGCGCGGCGGTCGTGGCCAGCGACCCGGCCGCGGCCAGCGCCAGCGCCGTCGCCGCGGGCAGCGCCCGGCGCCACCGCAGGCCCGCGAGCCCGGTGACGACGGCCAGCCCGGCCAGCCCGAGACCGACGGGCCCCCGGAACGGGACGGTCCACAGGAACGGCCGCGACCCGGCGAGCCCGAACCAGTCGGGGGCAGCGGCGACGGCCGCGCCCGCGGCGACGACCCCGGTGGCGAGACCGGTGACGACCCCCGTGGTGAGGGCGGTCCGGGTGGTCCGGCGGCGGGGGCGGTTCGGCACCCCTCCACGGTGACGCACCCCCGGGCCCGGGTGGTGCTGCGGGCGCGGGGGTGCGGTGGAGGTCGGGCGCCGGTCCTGCGTCAGTCCTGGGGAGCTGTGCCCAGGCCCGCGGTGATGGCGTCCATGACCGAGGAGTCGGTCAGGGTGGTGACGTCGCCGGGGGCGCGGTGCTCGGCGACGTCCCGCAGCAGCCGGCGCATGATCTTGCCCGAGCGGGTCTTGGGCAGCTCGGCCACCACCATGATCGACTTCGGCTTGGCGATGGGCCCGATCTCCCGGGCCACGTGGTCGCGCAGGTCGGCCACGGTGTCCGGGCCCTGCTCGTGCCCGCCGCGCAGGATGACGAACGCCACCACGGCCTGCCCGGTCGTCTCGTCGGTGGCCCCCACGACGGCGGCCTCGGCCACGTCGGGGTGCGACACCAGCGCGGACTCGATCTCGGCGGTGGACAGCCGGTGCCCGGAGACGTTCATGACGTCGTCGACGCGGCCCAGCAGCCAGATGTCGCCGTCGGCGTCGCGCTTGGCGCCGTCCCCGGCGAAGTAGCGGCCCGGGAAGCGCGACCAGTACGTGTCCTTGAACCGCTGCTCGTCGCCCCAGATGCCGCGCAGCATCGCCGGCCACGGCTCGGTGAGCACCAGGTAGCCGGGCTGCCCGTGCGGCACGGGCTCGCCCGCGTCGTCGACGACCTCGGCCACGATCCCCGGCAGCGGCACCTGCGCCGAGCCCGCCTTCAGCGCGGTCACGCCCGGCAGCGGGGCGATCATCTGGGCGCCGGTCTCGGTCTGCCACCAGGTGTCGGCGATGGGGGTGCGGTCGGCGCCGATGACGCGGCGGTACCAGTTCCACGCCTCGGGGTTGATGTTCTCCCCGACGCTGCCCAGGACCCGCAGGGACGACAGGTCGTGCCGGGCGGGGAACTCCTCGCCCCACTTCATGCAGGTGCGGATCGCGGTGGGGGCGGTGTAGAGGACGGTGACGCGGTACTTCTCCACGATGGACCACCAGCGGTCCTTGTCGGGGGTGTCGGGGGTGCCCTCGTAGATGACCTGGGTGAGGCCGTTGGCCAGCGGCCCGTACACGACGTAGGAGTGCCCGGTGACCCAGCCGACGTCGGCGGTGCACCAGTACACGTCCCGCTCGGGCCGCACGTCGAAGACGTTCTTCGTCGTGTAGGCGGTCTGGACGAGGTACCCGCCGGAGGTGTGCAGGATGCCCTTCGGCTTGCCCGTGGTGCCGGAGGTGTACAGCACGAACAGCGGGTTCTCCGCGTCGAAGGCCTCCGCCTCGTGCTGCGGCGCAGCGGCTTCGAGCGCCTCGTGCCACCACACGTCGCGGCCCTCGACCCAGTCCACCGGCTCGCCGTTGCGCTTGACCACGAGCACGTTCGTGACCGACGGGGCGCCCTTGGCCAGCGCCGCGTCGACGGCGGGCTTGAGCGTGGTGGGCTTGCCGCGGCGGTAGGAGCCGTCGCAGGTGATGACGAGCTTGGCCTGCGCGTCGTTGACGCGGGAGTTCAGCGCGTCGGCGGAGAAACCGCCGAACACCACCGAGTGGGCCGCCCCGAGCCGGGCGCAGGCCAGCATCGCGACGACCGACTCCACCAGCATCGGCAGGTAGATGGCGACGCGGTCCCCGGCCCGCACGCCCAGCCCGGCCAGGGCGTTCGCGGCGCGCTGCACCTGCTCGTGCAGCTCGGCGTACGTGACGGCGCGCGCGTCGCCGGGCTCGCCCTCGAAGTGCAGGGCCACGCGGTCGCCGTGCCCGGCGGCGACGTGCCGGTCCACGCAGTTGACGGCGACGTTCAGCTTCCCGCCGACGAACCACTTCGCGAACGGGGGGTTCGACCAGTCCAGGACGTCGGTGAAGTCGGTGTCCCAGGTGACGTTCTCGCGGGCCTGCTCGGCCCAGAACCCGAGCCGGTCGGCGGCGGCGCGCTCGTACAGGTCGGGCTGGGCCACGGCCTGCTGCGCGAACCCGGGGTCGGGCGCCACCGTCGGCACCGCCTCGCTCTGCCCGACGTTCTGCATGGTCACGGTCGTCCTCCTCGACAGACTGGCCTCGCGGATCTGCCGACGAGGCTAGCCGCCCGGGGTCGCGGGCACACCGCCAGGTCCGGCGAGTCCGGCGGGTCCGGCGGGTCCGGCGAGGAACTTCCGGCCGCCGGTGAACACCGCGGCGACGGCGCGCGTAAGCACCCCCGACCGGCACCGGCCGTTCAGCCCCACCGTCGAGCAGGAGGAAACACCGTGCGACCCCGTACCGCGTTCGCCGCCGCCGCCACCGCGGCCGCCGTCCTCGCCCCCGCCACCGCCGCGACCGCGACCCCCGGGGGCCACGAGGCCCGCGGGCACCTGCGCGCCGTCGGGCTCGTCGACGGCACGCAGCTCGTCACGTTCTCCGTCACCCACCCCGGGAAGGTGAAGCCCACCGGCACCGTCCGGGGCCTGCAGGGCGACACCCGGCTCGTGGGCATCGACGCCCGGGTGCAGGACGGCCAGGTGTACGGCGTCGGCGACCGGGGCGGGGTGTACGTCCTGGACGTGCACCGCGCCGCCGCGACCCGCGTCCTGCAGCTGAGCGTGCCGCTGGAGGGCACCGCCTTCGGCGTCGACTTCAACCCCGTCGCCAACGCGCTGCGCGTCGTCAGCGACACCGGGCAGAACCTGCGCCAGTCCTTCGCCCGCACCGACGCCGGGTACCCGGCGACCGCCGTGGACACCGCCCTCACCACCCCGCCCGCGGCCGGGACCACGACCGGCGTGACGGCCGCGGCCTACACGAACAACGACACCGACCCGGCCACCGCGACGACCCTGTTCGTCGTGGACGTGAACGCCGACGTCGTCGCGGTGCAGTCCCCGGCGAACTCGGGCACCCTCGCCCCCACGGGGAAGCTGGGCGCGGACCTGACCGGCGACGTCGGCTTCGACGTCACCGGGACCACCGGGTACCTCGTCGTCCCGGGCACCGGCGAGCGGGCCGGGCGCTCGACGGTGCACGAGGTGTCGCTGCTCACCGGGAAGGCCACGCTCGTCGGCACCCTCGACGCCGCGGTCGGCGACCTGGCGCTGCGCCTGCCCTGACGGGACGGCGGACCGGCGGCCTGAGGGGGGCTGCCGGTCCGGTCGGGCCCGCCGGGCAGCCGCAGGACGGACGGAGGAGCATGGGACGGCGCCACGGACGGCGCGCGGGGACCGCGGACGAGCCCGCGGACGGCCTGCACGGGGAGGCGGACGTCGCGCGCGCGTACGCCGCGCACGGCGCCGAGCTGCACCGGTTCGTCCTGCGCGGGCTGGGTGACCCGGTCGCGGCGCAGGACGTCGTGCAGGAGACGTTCCTGCGGGCCTGGCGCGCGGCCGACCGGTACGACCCGGGGCTGGCGAGCCTGCGGGTGTGGCTGTTCGCCATCGCCCGCAACACGCTGCTCGACCACGTGCGGGCCGCCGGGGCCCGCCCCTGGCAGGGTGCCCTCGTGGCGGAGGTGACCGACGACGCGGCGGGCGCGGCGGAGGACCCCGGCGAGCGGCTGCTGCGGGGCTGGGTGGTCGAGGAGGCGCTGCGCCGGCTCACGCCGGAGCACCGCACCGCGATCGTGGAGACGTACCTGCGCGACCGCCCCCCGGCCGAGGTCGCCGCCGAGCTGGGGGTGCCCGTGGGGACCGTCCGCAGCCGGGTGTTCTACGGGCTGAAGGCGTTGCGGGTGGCGATGGACGAGATGGGGGTGGAGCCGTGAGCGGGCCGCAGGACCACCGCGAGCTGCGCGAGGCGCTGGGGCTGCACGCCCTGGGGCTGCTCCCCGCGGCCGAGGAGGTCCGGCTCCGGGCGCACCTGGACGGCTGCGCGGCGTGCCGCGCCGAGCTGGCCGACCTCGCGCCCCTGGCCGCGGACCTGCGCCTGGTCGACCCGGGCCGGCTGCCCGGGCCGGCGGCCCCGCCCCGGGAGCTGGGCGACCGCGTGCTGGCGGCCGTGCGCGAGGAGTCCGTCCTGCGCGACCGGCGGCGGCGGCGGGAGACCCGCGTCCGCCGGCTGCGGGCCGTGCTCGTCCCGGTCGCGGCCTGCCTCGTCACCGCGGCCGTCGCCGTGGGCGTCACCGAGCGCGTGGTGACCCGGCCGCAGGACCCGCCGCCGGCCGTGGCCGTCGAGAACCTGCCCCTGCAGGTCACCGGGGCCGGCCGCGCCGGGGGCCTGAGCGTGGGCGCGCCCGCGGTCGTCGTCCCGCACACCTGGGGCGTGGAGGTGTCGTTCGAGGCCGCCGGGTTCGCCGCCGGCCGCACCTACCGCGCGGTGGTGCGCACCGCCGACGGCGCCGCGCGCCCGGCCGGGGAGTTCCTCGGCGTCGGGGCCGGTGAGCTGGTCTGCGACATGCAGGCCGCGGTGCTGCGCGGCGACGCGACGGCCTTCGAGGTGCTCGACGAGACCGGCGCGACCGTGCTCGCGCTGCCGTTCCCGCGGGCCTGAGGGGGGACGGGCCGCCGGACCGGCGGCCCGTCCCCCGCGGCGGCTACTTGCGCCCGGTCCGCCAGCGCATGCCCCACCCGAACGCCTCGTCGAGGGCCTGCTGCCCGCCCTGCACGTACCGCACCTCGCGCTGCACCGAGACCTCCCGGCCGTCGGAGACGATCTGCGCGATCGCGCACATGGGCGAGCGGTCGTCGTGCTCGTCGAGGCGCACCTCGATCTCGGGGCCCGACACCGGGTGCAGCGTCACCACGCCGTCGGCGGCGGCCCAGTTCGGCACGCCCTCGTAGATGAAGGCGAACACGAGGATGCGCTTGATGCGGGCCGCGTCGCGCAGGTCGACGAACAGGTTCTCCCCGCCGCCGCCGGTGCGGTCGTCGCCGTCGAGCCAGACGACCGGGTCACCGGCGCCGGCGTCGCGGAAGGCGTTGCCCAGGGCCTGCACGACGCCCTTGGAGCCGTCGGTGAACTCGTACAGGGCGCCGAGGTCGAGGTCGATGCCGCTCTGGGGGGCGGCGGCGGCCTTGAGCTTGGAGAAGAACCCGCCGCCGGAGGCGGGGGCCGCGGCGGGGCGGGCGTTCCAGGCCAGGTGCACGCGCAGGGTGCCGCCGGTGGCGCCGGACTTCGACAGCGAGACCTTCGGCGCCGCCTTGGTCAGCGTGACCTTCGACAGGGACACACCCCCTCCCCCGCCCGCGGGGGGTCCCGCGGTGGGTCCGGGCTCGTTCGCCTTCTTCGAGTAGTCGATCGCCACGGGTCCGACACCTTTCGTTCGAGGGGTTCGCAGGACCCAACGCGCGCGCGGCGGCGGAAGTGCCTCAGGTCCAGGGACCGGCCAGCAGGGCCCCCGTCAGCGGCGCGGACGGGTCCGCGCCCAGGTCCAGCCCGGAGGCGGGGGCGCCGGCGCGCACCAGCAGGTCCCCGACCGCGGCGATCATCGCCCCGTTGTCGGTGCACAGCCGGACCGGCGGGACCCGCAGCTCCACGCCCGCCGCGGCGCAGCGCTCCTCGGCCAGCGCCCGGACGCGGGAGTTGGCCGCGACCCCGCCGACCAGCAGCAGGGTGTCGACGCGGTGCTCGCGGCACGCGGCGAGCGCCTTGCGGGTCAGGACGTCGGCGACGGCCTCCTGGAAGCCGGCGGCGACGTCCGCGACGGGCACCTCGCCGCCGGCGTCGACGCGGGCCTCGACCCAGCGCGCCACGGCGGTCTTCACCCCGGAGAAGGAGAACCCGTAGGCGGGGTCGGAGGGCCGGGACAGGGCGCGGGGGAAGGCGATGGCGTGCGGGTCGCCGTCGCGGGCGACGCGGTCCACGACCGGCCCGCCCGGGTACCCCAGCCCCAGCACGCGGGCGACCTTGTCGAACGCTTCGCCCGCGGCGTCGTCGATGGTGTCGCCGAGGTGCACGATCGGGTCCTTGCCGAGGTCGCCGAGCAGCAGCAGCGACGTGTGGCCGCCGGAGACGACGAGCGCCACGCACCGCGGCGGCAGCGGCCCGTGCTCCAGGACGTCCACGGCGGCGTGCCCGGCGAGGTGGTGCACGCCGTACAGCGGCTTGCCGAGCGCGAACGCCAGCGCCTTCGCCGAGGCCAGCCCGACCTGCACGGCCGTCGACAGGCCCGGCCCGGCGGTGACGGCGACGGCGTCGACGTCGCCGAGGCCCAGGGACGCCTTGTCGAGGGCCTCGTGCAGCACCGGCACCATCGACTCCAGGTGGGCGCGGGCGGCGACCTCGGGCACGACGCCGCCGAACCGGGCGTGCGCGTCCATGCTGGAGGCCAGGGCGTCGCCGAGCAGGACGCCGTCGCTGACGAGCCCGACGCCGGTCTCGTCGCAGCTGGACTCGACCCCCAGGACGATCACGCGGGGCCCTCCAGCCCGGCGGCGGCGAGGATCTGCTGGCGTTCCCCGGCCGGCAGCCGGTCGACGTAGACGACGCCGTCGAGGTGGTCGGCCTCGTGCTGCAGGCAGCGGGCGAGCAGGCCGGTCCCCACGATCCGCACGGGCGCGCCGTGGACGTCGACGCCGGTGACCTCGGCGGTGTCGGGGCGGGCCAGCTCGGCGTACTCCCCGGGCACCGACAGGCAGCCCTCGCCGTCGAGGTCGAGGCGGCGCTTGCGGCCGGTGGGCAGGTGCAGGACGGGGTTCACGACGTGCGCGACGACGTTGCGGCCCGTCGTCTCGGTGTCGGCGTCGGGGCAGTCGACGACGAACACGCGGGCGTCCACGCCGATCTGGTTGGCGGCCAGGCCCACCCCGTCGGCGGCGTCCATGGAGGCGAACATGTCGGCGACGAGCTGCACGAGGCCGTCGTCGAAGGCGGTGACGGGGGTGCAGGGGTGGTGCAGGACGGGGGTCCAGTACCGCGTGATGGGGTGCACGACCCCGGTCCGGCCCTCGAAGACGATCGGTTCCCGCTCGGTCACCGGGAGATCGTAGGTCAGGCGTGCGGGTGGAACCGGACGGCGAGCAGCGCGACGTCGTCGCCGGCCTCGACGCCGACCCGGGCCAGGAGCCGGTCGAGGCCGTCGGCGAGGTCGGCGCCGGCCAGCGCGGCGGCCTCGGCCCGCAGCCGCTCGGTCCCGGCGTCGAGGTCGTCGTCGCGGCGCTCGACGAGGCCGTCGGTGTACAGCAGCAGGGTGGCGCCGGCGGGGACGTCGACGACGTGGTCGGTGCGGCGCCCGGCTCCGACGCCGAGGAGCAGGTCGGGGGCGGCGCCCAGGACGCGGGCGGTGCCGTCGGGCAGCACCAGGACCGGCGGCGGGTGGCCGGCGTTGGCCCAGCGCAGGGTCCGCAGCCCGGCGGCGCGGGCGGCCTCGTCCTGCTCGACGCGCGCCACGAGGCAGCTGGCGAGGATCGCGTCGGAGCGGAGGGAGTCGACGACGGACTCGAGGCGGTCGAGCAGCTCGGCGGGCGGGTCGTCGCGGTCGACGGCGAGGGCGCGCAGCGCGATCCGCAGCTGCCCCATCTCGGCGGCGGCGGTGATGTCGTGGCCGGCGACGTCGCCGATGACGAGCAGGGTCGTCCCGTCGGGCAGCAGGACCCCGTCGTACCAGTCGCCGCCGACCTGGTCGCCGGCGTGGGCGGGCACGTAGCGGGCGGCGAGCTCGAGGTCGCCGACCTGGGGCAGGTCGCGGGTGAGCATCGACGTCTGGAGGGTGCGGGCGGCGGCGGTCCGCTCGTCCAGGAGCAGGGCGCGCTGGAGGGCCTGGGTGGAGTAGGAGGCGAGCGCGACGAGCGCGGCGCGCTGGCTGCCGGACAGCTCCAGGTCCTCGTGCCAGGCCATCGTGAGCAGGCCGAGGGGGCGGCCGGCGGCGACGAGCGGGACGGTCGCGAGGTAGCGGACGCCGGCGACCTCCCAGCGGTGCGCGAGGTCGGGGAAGCCCGTGCGCAGGCTGGTGGCGTCGTCGAAGCGGGGCCGGCCCTGCCGCAGGGCGAGGGTGCCGGGGCCGGGGCCGTCCAGGGGCAGGTCCTGCCACTGCTGCTGCGCGCCGGGGGCGTAGTCGCCGGTGAAGGGGGTGCGCAGCAGCCGCCGCTCGTGGTCGACGACGGACAGCGCGGCGTAGGCGGCGCCGAAGCCGTCGCGGGCGGCGTCGGCCGCGGCGGCGGCGACGTCGGTGACGGTGCGGGTGGCGGTGAGCGCCTCGGACAGCCGCAGCAGGCGGGTGGTGTGCTCCAGGGAGCGTTCCAGGGAGCGGGTCAGCTCGTCGCGCTCGACCTCGAGGGCGTGCTCGGCGGTGACGTCGCGGAAGGAGCACAGGACCTTGTCGCCGGCGTCGCCCGGGGCGCCGGGGGCGGGCTCGACGCGCTGGGCGCGCACGGAGATCCAGCGGCCCGTGCCGGGCACGGGCCCGGTCCAGGTGACGAGGCCGCCCTCGGCGCGGGTGCGGCGCAGCTCGGCGTGGAAGGCGCCGCCGACGGCGGTGGGGAACACCTCCGACAGCAGCCGGCCGGTGAGGTCGGCGGGGGTGAGGCCGTAGACGGCCGCCCCGGCGGCGTTGACGTGCTCGACGCGCCACTCGCGCGCGTCGAGCACGATGATCCCTTCGGAGACCTCTTGCCACGCGCGCAGGAGCAGCGGGTCCACCGCTCCCGCGGACGACATGGGGTTCAGCGTAGGGAGGGTCCCCACCTCCCGCAGCGCTTCGGCGGCATCCGCCCGGCCGGGGCGGTCCGCTCAGGCGGGGACGGCGCTCACGGAGAACTCGACGGTGCCGGTGTCCTGGACGGACACGAAGCCGAGGTCCGGCGCCTGGACGCCGTAGTCGGACCAGGTCAGGCCGAGGGAGCCGGTGACGGTGACGGCGTCCTCGGCGGTCCGCTGGACGGTCGCGGGGATCGTCACGTCGCGGGTGGTGCCCTTGAGCGTGAGGGTGCCGACGAGGTCCACGGCGAGGGTGGAGCCGACGTCGAGGCCACCGAGCGGGACGGGCTCGGTGAGGGCGAGGTCGGCGGTGGGGTGCTGCTCGACGTCCATGATCCGGCTGCTGCGGAACTGGCCGTCGCGCTGGCTGGAGTCGGTGGTGACGCTGGCGAGGTCGACGGAGACGGTGGCGGCGGTGAGCTGCCCGGCGGTGACGGTCAGGGCGCCGCTGACCTGGTCGGTGCGGCCGGTGACGGTGACGTCCTGGCCGTTGAGGACCTCCTCGACGCGGTACCCGGCGGTGCCGCCGGGGGCGATCGCCCAGGTGCCGTCGAGGGTGGCGTCGTCGGAGGCGGCGGTGGGGGTGGTGGCCGCGGTGGCGGCGGTGGTGGTCAGCGGCGCGGCGGCGTCGTCGGCGGCGAGGGCGGCGTAGACGCGGGGCCCGACGAACGCGGCGACGACGAGCAGCGCGGCCAGGACCGCCAGGGTGGTCCACAGGCCGCGGCGGCGGGGTCGGCGGCGGGGGGCCGGGGGGCGGTCGGTGGTGGACGTGCTGCTCATGGCGGGTCACCTCGGGTCGGGACGCGGGTCGGGGGCGCGGGCTGCTCCCCGGCGTCACGAGGGGGCCGGGGCCCAGGTTCACCGACGCCCCTGTGCGGCCGCTGTCGACAACAGCGGGTGAACGCCCTGCGACGCCCCGGTGATCGGCCGTCGACGCCCGGACCACCCCGACTACGACGCCCTGTCGTTGCCGGAGGGGGCTGAACGGTTGCGGCAGTAGGGGCCGGGTGGCTCGGAGCACGCGCGCGGAGGGCCTACCCTCGTCGGGTGCCTTTCGAGCGACTTGAGCGGCTGCGCCTCATGAGCGACTACCTGGCCCCGACGCCCGTGTGGGCGCCGGCCGACCTCGGCGGCTTCGTCCTCAGCCGGACGCACCTGGACGACCTGGGCCTGGACGAGCACCTGCGCACCGGCCTGCTGCGGTGGCAGGCCTACTTCGACGAGCACCACCCCGTGGACCTGTGCGGCTGGGACTCCCCCTCCTCCTGCACGGCCTACGCCAGCGAGGGGTTCCGCCTGCAGTCGGAGCTGAGCCGCGCCCTGCCGGGCGTCCGGTTCGACCTGGACCTGTGGCCCGTGCGCGCGGTCGACCTGGACGTCATCCCCCTCTGAGCCCCCCGGGTCCCCCGGGTCCCCTCCGAGTTCCCCGCCGGCCCCTCACGCCGGGGGCGCGGCCGGGGCCGGCGCGGCCGGCGCAGCGGGCGCGGGCTTCGGCGCGGACGGGTCCGGCCCGCACACCACCCGGTTGTCGGTGTTGTAGGTGGTCGTCCACGTCTCCCGCTGCTGCGGTCCCCCGCCGACCGGCGTCATGACGCGCGTGACGTCGACCGTGAACCCGGTGTGCGGGGTGGAGTTCGGGCGGCACGACGCGGAGGTGTCGTAGACGGTCCGGCCCGGGCGGACGTTGCGGCGCGGGGAGGTCACGGACTCCACGTCCATGAACTTCGTCCCGTACATCGAGACGACGACCTTGTTGCCGACGATCCCGGCCTCGATGTAGACGCCGTGCCCGGAGTCGTTGCGGAAGCGGTTGTCGATGCTGCGCCAGTCCAGCGTCGCCTCCCGCCCCTCGGGGTAGCGGGAGATGTAGAGCGAGTGGGGCCGGTGCTCCAGCTCGTCGAGCCCGGCGAAGAACACGTTGTTGAACAGGGTCGTCGACAGCTGCGAGACGCCGCCGCCGTAGTCGTCGACGAGGCGGCCGTTGGCGATGACGGGCGCCTTGTTGAACCCGCGCGCGGCGGTCCGCTCGCCGACGGTGTCGTTGAGGGAGAACTCCTCGCCCGGGCGCAGGATCGTGCCGTTGACGTACCCGGCCGCGATGCGGATGTTCTCGGTGCGCTTCGCGTCGGAGGTCAGCGTCGTCGCGAACGTGGAGATCCGCTCGCGGATGCCGAGGCCGGTCAGCTCCTCGGTCGTCAGCTCCGGCTGGCTCTCGACGAGCTGCACCTCGGCGCGGCGCGTCGGGGCCGACCCGGTGAGCGCCGCCGTCGCGGCCGCGGCGAGGTCCTCGACGGGGGCGGCGCGGCCGGTCACGGCGGGGACGACCTGCGGGACGTCGCCGGCGATCTGGATGCGGGCGTCCTGCGGGGCGGTCTCGAACTGCGGGTCGGCCGCGACGAGCGCGGCCTGCAGGCGCGGCCCGTCGACGACGAGGGCGGCCTCGCCGTCCACGGGCCGGACCGCGAGCGCGGGGGCGAACCCGGCGGGGGCGAGGGTGGCCTCGCGCCCGCCGCCGGCGACGACGAGGTCCCCGGCGACGGCGGGCCGGGCGATGGCGTCGACGGCGGCCCGGATGCCGGCGTCGTCGACGCTGGGCTCGGCGACGGCGGCCCGCAGCGCGATCGGGCCGCCGTCGAGCCAGCCGGCGGCGACGGTCCCGGCGGCGGCGCGGGCGTCGAGGCTGCGGCCGGCGGTGGGGGCGGTGACGGCGGGTTCGACGACGCCGCCGTCGCGGACGTCGAAGGTGACGGCCCCCTCGACGGGGGCGAGCGCGACGGAGTCGGCGAGGGGCTGCAGCGCGGCGGTGAGGGCGCCGGTGTCGACGTCGACGTCGGGGGTGGTGGTGGTCCCGCCGGCGACGTGGCGCCACAGGTCGGCGGGGTTCCAGGCGGGCCCGGTGAGGCGTTCGGCGGTGCCGGCGACGTCGACCGCGAGACCGGAGTCGCCGGGGACGACCTGGCCGCTGGTGGTGGCGCCGGCGCCGGTGACGTCGAGGGTGAGGGGCCGGGTCTGCAGGTCCCGGGCGCGGTCGCCGAGGACGCGCTCGACGGCGGCGCGGTCCTGGCCGCCGACGTCGGCGCCCAGGACGGTGGTGCCGCGGGGGGCGTGGCCGCCGAGGGCGAGGGCCGCGGCGCAGTACCCGCCGGCGGCGACGACGGCGCCGAGCCCGATCCAGGTGGTCGGCCGTCGGGCCCAGCTGCGGCGGGGCCGGCCCGCGGGCCGTCCCGTCTCCTGCTGCGCCGGCTGGTCGGTGTTCGTCACCTGTCTCGTGCCCCCTGCGTCCGATCCCCCGTCGCGGCGCGCTGGACGCGCCCGCGGGTCCAGCCTAGGAGTTCGGTGTGCTCCGCACGTGCCGTTCACGTGCCCTTCCCAGGACCATCCACCCCGACGATGCACAACGCATCGGATGCATTTCGTATCGAAATGCCCTAGCCTGGGACCGTGACCACCGCCCCACCCGGCCCCGACGCGCGCACCACGCGCCGGCGCGAGCAGACCCGCGCCCGCCTGCTGGCCGCCGCCCTCGACGTCCTCGGCGAGCAGGGCCTGGCCCGCAGCAGCGTCGAGAGCGTCTGCGAGCGCGCCGGGTTCACCCGCGGGGCCTTCTACTCCAACTTCGCGACCATGGACGACCTCGTCGCCGCCCTCTACACCTCCCAGGCCGCCGCGCTCGTCGACCGCGTCACCGAGCGCCTGGGCGCCGGCCTGCCCGGCACCGACCTGGACCAGGTCGTCGGGCACGTCCTGGAGGTCCTGCCCGTCGACCGGCAGTGGCACGCCGTGCGCGCCGAGTTCACCGCGCAGGCCCTGCGCAACCCCGGCGCCGCGGCCGCGCTGGCCGAGCACCGCGCGCGGCTGCGGGCCGAGCTGGCGCCCGTCCTCGTCGCGGCGCTGCACCGGATCGGGCGCCGGCCCGCCGTGCCGGCCGACGACCTCGTCCGCGTGCTCGTCACCGCCCACGAGGGTCTGGTCACCTCGACCCTGCTGGGCGAGGGCCCCGGGGTGGGCACGCGCCTGCTGAGCGCGACGCTCGCCTCGTTCACCGAGGAGTTCACCGAGGAGGTGCCGTCGTGATCAGCGCCGAGGGCCTGGGGCTGCGCGCGGGCGGGCGCACCGTCTACTCCGGCGTCGACCTCGACGTCCCCACCGGCTCGACCCTGGTGGTGCGCGGCCGCGCCGGCGCCGGGAAGACCTCGCTGCTGCTGACCCTGGCCGGCCGGATGCGCCCGACCACCGGGCGGCTGAGCGTGCTGGGCGAGGAGCTGCCCGCCCGGGCCCGGTCGGTCCGCCGCCGCGTCGCGCTGGCCGAGGTGCGCGGCGTCAACGAGCTCGACGACGCCCTGACCGTGGAGCAGCACGTCGCCGAGCGCCTCGTCCTGCACCAGCCGTGGCACCGGCCGTGGGTGGGCGAGGAGCAGGTCGCCGAGCAGCTGCACCGCGCCGAGCGGGCGCTGGCCCGCACCGCCGAGGCCGGCGCCGCCGTCCCCGCGCTGCGGCCGCGGGAGTTCGTCAGCGACATCGACCCGCTGGAACGCATGACGCTCGGCGTCGTGCTGGCCCTCATCGGCCGCCCCGAGGTCCTCGTCGTCGACGACGTGGACTCGCTGCGCCGCGGCGAGGACCGCCGCCGGGCCTGGGAGTCGCTGGCCGCGCTGCGCGAGCAGCAGCCGGACCTGACCGTCGTGGCCAGCTGCTCCGACACCTCCGACATCCGCTGGCACCCCGGTGACGGCCGCACCCTCCTCGACCTCCCCGAGCTGCGACAGGACGAACAGTGAAGCTGCCCAGGTTCTCCCTCCCCGGCCTGGAACTGGCCCGGTTCCGGCGCGCGACCATCACGAAGCTCGCGCTGGTGGCGGTGGTGGTCGTCCCGCTGCTGTACGGCGGCCTGTACCTGTGGTCGAACACCGACCCGGTGAGCCGGCTGTCGAACCTGCGGGCGGCGGTCGTGAACTCCGACACCCCCGCCACCGTGACGGGCGTCGACGGTTCCCCGCGCACCGTGGAGGCCGGGCGCCAGCTCGTCGACGAGCTCACCGGCCCCGACTCCGCGGCGGGTTTCCACTGGGAGACCGCGACCGAGGCCCAGGCGCAGGAGGGTCTGCGCGACGGGGAGTTCGCGGCGGTCCTGCGCGTCCCGGAGGGTTTCTCCGCCGCGCTCGCCTCGACCGGCGGGGACGACCCCCGGCAGGCCCGGCTGACGGTCACGACCGACGACGCCGAGAACTACATCGTGGGCCAGGTCGCGAACACGATCGCCACCACGATCCGCACGAAGGTCGCCACCGGCGCCACGACGGACTACCTGGAGAACGTGTACGTCGCGTTCTCGCAGGTCCACGACTCCCTCGGGCAGGCCGCCGACGGGGCCGGTCAGCTGGCCGACGGCGCGCAGCGGGCCGACGAGGGCGCGGACACCCTGGTCGTCGGGCTGGGCGACCTGGGGACGGGCGCGGCGCGGCTGGCCGACGGCACCGGGGCGCTGCGCGCGGGGTCGCAGCAGCTGGCCGACGGCACCGCGCAGGTCGCCGCGGGCGCCGACGGCGCGGCGCAGGGGGCCGGGCGGCTGGCGACGGGCCTGGACCGGCTGCGCACCGCGACGGCGGACCTGCCGGCCCGCACGGCGGAGCTGTCCGACGGGGCCGCGCAGGTCGCGACGGGGGCCGGCCAGGTCTCCGAGGGCGCCGACGCGCTGGCGCGGGCGGCCGACCGGGTCCTGCCGGCGCTGGAGTCGGCCCGCGACCTCGACCCCGTCGTGGGGCAGCTGCTGGAGCGGGCGCGGGCGCTGGCCGCGGCCGACCCCGACGACGCGTCCCTCGCGCAGGCCGTCGCGACCCTGGAGCGGGTGCAGCAGACCCTCGCCGACGGCTCGGTCGACGGTGCCGCGCCGCAGGTCCGCACCCAGGTGGACGCCCTGGCCGCGGGCGCGGACCGGTTGTCGGCGGGAGCGGCGGCGGTCGCGACGGGCGCCCAGCAGGTGGCGCAGGCCGCGCCCGCGCTCCAGCAGGGCGTCGCGCAGGCCGCCGAGGGCGCCGACGCCCTGGCCGCGGGGACCACGACGCTGGCGGCGGGGGCCCGGTCGGCCGCCGACGGGGCGCAGCAGCTGGCGACGGGCGCCGGCGGCGTCGACGACGGCGCCGTCGCGCTGCTGAACGGCGCCTCGCGCGCCCGCGACGGGGCGTCCGCGCTGGCGGGCGGCACCCAGCAGCTGGCCGACGGCGCGGGGTCGCTGCGCACGCAGCTGGCCGACGGGCAGCAGCGCGTCCCGGACTACGGCGACGAGGGCACCGACCGGGCCGCGGTCGTCGCGGCGCCGGTGGCCGCCGAGCGGGTCAAGGACCACCCGGTGCCCCGGTACAGCGACGGCCTGGCCCCGCTGTTCGTGCCGGTGGCGCTGTGGGTCGGCGGGATGGTGACGTACATGGTGCTGCGGGCGGTGTCGCAGCGGGCGCTGGCCTCCACGGCGTCCTCGCTGCGGGTGGCCGTGGCGGGGTGGGCGCCGGGGGCGCTGCTGGGCGTGGCGCAGGCCGTGGTCCTGTGGCTGGTGCTGTGGCTGGCGGTGGGGATCGCCTCGCCGCACCCGGTGGCGACGGGGGCGTTCGCGGCGCTGGTCGCGGTGGTCTTCACGGCGGTCCACCAGTGCCTGAACGCGCTGCTGGGCGGGGTGGGGCGGCTGGTCGCGCTGGTGCTGCTGGTCCTGCAGCTGACCTCGGCGGGCGGGACGTACCCGGTGGGGACGTCGCCGGCGTTCTTCGAGGCGATCCACCCGTTCCTGCCGATGTCGTACGCGGCCGACGGCCTGCGGCACCTGGTCGCGGGCGCGGCGACGGGCCCGGTGTGGGCGGACGCGGCGGTGCTCGCCGGGTTCGGGGTGCTGGCGCTGGCGGTGACGGTGCTCGCGTGCCACCGACGGCGGACCTGGACGGTCGCCGAGCTGCACCCCAGCCTGTCGCTGTGAGGTCCCTCAGCCGGGGGGCGTGAGGTGCTTGGGCATGCAGACGTTCGCGCGCTCGGCGGCGGGGGTGGAGGCGAACATGCTGGCGCACCACGTCCTGACGTCGTCGGCGTCGGCGAAGGGCCCGGCGGCGAGGGTGACCCAGTAGGGGTTGCCGCGGGCGTCGACGAGGCCGTCGCCGAAGTCGGTGGTGCGGAGCACGAACACGTCCCCGCCGGCGACGCCGGAGGCGATCTCGCGGCTCTGGGCGAGGATGTCGACGGCGTAGAAGGTGCTGCTGCCGTTGGCAGCGGTCTGCACGGGGTCGGTGGTGCCGACGCTCTTGGCCGAGAGCTGGGCGGCCCACTGCCCGCGCGGGGCGTGGGTGGCCAGGCCGCGGGCGCGCAGCTGCTCCAGCTCGGCCGTCGCGGCGGCGTCGGCGGCGGCGGTGCCGCTGGTGGCGGTGCCGGTGGCGGTGCCGGAGGCGCCGGTCACGGCCGCGGTGGGCGTGGTCGGCGCGGCGGGGGTGCCCTGCGGTGAGGCGCCCGCGCCGCCGGGCGGGGTGAGGGAGCGGGCCGCGAGCAGGCCCAGCATCCCGAGCAGGACGACGGCGAGGACGGCGGCGGTGACCTGGAGCCCGCGCGGCGGCCGGGGCGGCCGGGGCGGTCCGGGGGTCCGGACGACCTCGGGGCTGGCGGGCGGGGCCGTCCCGGGGGTGGACGACACGGTGGTGGTGCCGAACTCCTCCCACCAGGGCGCACCCGACACGACGACCTCCCGACGCTCCGGGTGCGACCGTCGCACCCCCGCGGCGCTCGGACCCTGCGACGCCGGGTGCGCCGCGCGGGTCCCGCGTGCTCGCCCCAGCATGCCCCCGCCGGACCCGGTGGGGCGCGCCGAGGCGGGCGTCAGCCGGCGAGGACCTGCGTCCACCAGCTGCCCCGGGCGCTGTGCTGCTCGGAGATGCCGATGGTCGTGAGGCGGCAGTCGAGCAGGTTGGCGCGGTGCCCGGGACTGGCCAGCCAGGCGTCGACGACCGCGGCGGCGTCGTAGCCGACGGCGACGTTCTCGGCGGCGATCCGGGGGAAGGCGCCGGCGGCGGCCAGGCGGGTGCGCGGGGAGCTGCCGTCGGTGCCGGTGTGGCTCATGGTGCCGGTGGCGGCCATGTCGGCGGTGTGCCGGTCGGCGGCCAGGACGAGGGCCTGGTCGAGGGCGAGGGGGGCGCAGCCCGCGGCGGCGCGGGCGAGGTTGGTGCGGTCCAGGACGTGCAGCTCGCCGGGCTCGGCGAGGGGGGCGGGCACGACCTCGTCGGCCGAGGCGGGGGCGGCCAGGGCGAGGCCGGCGAGGGCGGCGGCCGAGGCGGCGAGGGTGAGCGTGCGGAGGGGGCGCCGGGGGAGCGTCGTCATGGTCCGCACTCAACCAGTCCTGTGAGCGTTACAGGTCTGAGATGTGAGATGAACCACACTCGCCGTGATCGTCCGAGTACGGAAAGTGAACGGGTGATGAGGGATGGGACGCACCGCGGACCCCGCCGGTTCCCTCCCCCGCGACGCAGCGGGCCGGGACCCCGCGAGGGGACCCGGCCCGCCGGCGCGCGCTGCGGATCAGCTCTTGGTGCTGAACGCGGCGTCGAAGGCGGCGGCCGGCGGCTGGAACAGCTCACCGAGGCCGCGGACGAACGCGAGGGCGTCGGGGGCGCCGCGCAGGCGGTCGATGCCCGCGTCCTCCCACTCCACGCTGGTCGGGCCCGCGTACCCGATGTTGTTCAGCTCGCGGAAGATCGCCTCCCACGGCACGTCGCCGTGCCCGACGGAGGTGAAGTCCCAGCCGCGGCGCGAGTCCGCCCAGGCCAGGTGCGAGCCCAGCCGGCCGTTGCGGCCGTCGAGCTGCTTGCGGGAGTCCTTGCAGTGCACGTGGTAGATCCGGTCGGCGAAGTCGCGCAGGAACGGCACCGGGTCCAGGTCCTGCCACACGAAGTGCGACGGGTCGAAGTTCAGCCCGAACGCCTCGCGGTGGCCGATGGCCTCCATCGTGCGCTTCGTCGTCCAGTAGTCGTACGCGATCTCCGAGGGGTGCACTTCCAGGGCGAACTTCACCCCGACCTCGTCGAACACGTCCATGATCGGGTTCCAGCGGTCCGCGAAGTCCCGGTACCCGCGCTCGACCATCGCCTCGGGGGTGGGCGGGAACATCGCGACGGTGTGCCAGATCGAGGACCCGGTGAACCCGGTCACGGTCTTCACGCCGAGGCGGGCCGCGGTCCGCGCGGTGTTCTTCACGTACTCCGCGGCGCGCTGCCGGACACCCTCGGGCTCGCCGTCGCCCCAGACGTCGACGGGCACGATGTCCCGGTGGCGCTCGTCGATGAGGTCGCACACGGCCTGGCCGGACAGGTGCGCCGAGATCGTCCACACCTTCAGGCCGTGCTTGTCGAGCGTCGCCTTCTTCTCGGCGATGTAGTCGTCGTCGGTGGCGCCGCGGGTGGAGTCGAGGTGGTCGCCCCAGGTCGCGATCTCCAGGCCGTCGAAACCCCACTCGGAGGCCAGCCGGCAGACCTCCTCGAAGGGCAGGTCGGCCCACTGACCGGTGAACAGGGTCACCGGGCGGGGGGTCTTCAGCGGTTCAGCCATGGTTCTCCCCTTCAGATCTGGGTGTAGGTCGAGTCGTTCTCGGCGCTGCGCTGCACCGCTTCCAGGACCTGCTGCACCTGGAGGCCGTCGGCGAAGCTGGGGCTCGGGTCGCGCCCGTCGGCGATGGCGCCGAGGAACTCCTGCAGCTCGTGGACGAACGGGTGGTCGTACCCCAGCCCGTGCCCGGCGGGCCACCAGTTCGCCACGCCCGGGTGCTCGGGCTCGGTCGCGAGGATCCGGCGGAAGCCGTTCTCGGCGTCGGGCAGGGTGCCGTCGAAGAAGTGCAGCTCGTTCATGGACTCGAAGTCGAACGCGATCGAGCCCTTGGAGCCGTTCACCTCGATGCGCATCCCGTTCTTGCGGCCCAGCGCCATGCGGGTCGCCTCGAACGTCATGAGCGCGCCGCCGTCACCGCGGCCGAAGAACACCGCGGCGTCGTCGACGGTGACCTCGCCGAACTCGGTCGACGCCTCCGCCCCCAGGCCCGTGTTCGCCCCGGTGCGGGCGGCCTCCAGCGGGCGCTGCTTGACGAAGGTCTCCACGGTCCCGGAGACGCCGGTCAGCCGCTGGCCGGTGATGAACTGCGCGGCGTCGATGATGTGCGAGCCGATGTCGCCCAGGGCGCCGGCGCCGGAGCGGTCCTTCTGCAGGCGCCAGGTCAGCGGGAAGCTCGGGTCGACGATCCAGTCCTGCAGGTACACGGCGCGGACCTGGCGGACCTCCCCGAGGCGGCCGGCGTCGACGAGCTGCTTGGCCAGCCCGATCGCGGGGACCTGGCGGTAGTTGAACGCCACCATGCTGCGCACGCCCTTCGCGGCGGCGGCCTGCGCGGCCTCGGTCATCCGCTGCGCCTCCTCGACCGTCTTGGCCAGCGGCTTCTCGCAGATGACGTGCTTGCCGGCCTCGAGGGCGGCGATGGCGATCTCGGCGTGCGAGTCGCCCGGGGTGAGGATGTCGATCACCTGGACGTCGTCGCGCTCGATGAGCGTGCGCCAGTCGTCGACGCCCTCGGCCCACCCGAACTGCGCCGCGGCGGCCTGCGCGCGGGACAGGTCGCGGCCGGCGAGAGCGACGCGCCGGGTGCGGAACCGGGGGGTCCCGACGTGGTCGACGGAGCGCCAGGCGTGCGAGTGGACCGCACCCATGAAGGAGTGGCCGACGACGGCGACCCCGAGCTCCGGCCGGTCGAACTGGTCAGCGGTCATGCGGGCTGTTCCTCCTTGGACGTCCTCGTCTGCGGTTTCCGTGCGGATGCTACTAACCGGTTCAGCGAGCCGGGACCGGCGGGGTCGCCGTCGTTCAGGGGGCCGGGCGGACCGACCCGCGGCGCGCGATCGAGGCCGGCACCCGCCGCAGGCCGGTCCCGGCGGCGGTCCCGTCGAGCAGCTCGAACAGCCACGTCATCGCCTGCCGCGACACGTCCCGCGGGTGCTGGGAGACCGCCGTCACCGGGACGGGGAAGCCGGTCGCGTCGGCGTCGGTGGCCAGCGCGACCAGGTCGAGGTCGGTGCCGGGGCGCAGCCCGGCGTCCTGCACGGCGTGGACGACGCGGGCCAGGTGCGTGGTGACGAGCAGGGCGCGGCTGCCGCCGGCGAGGACGTCGCGCACCTGCCGCTCCACCCGGTCGCGGTGCAGCGGGACCCAGTCCAGCTCGACGCCGGCGGCCGCCGCGGTCGCCTCGGCCGCGGCGCGGAACCGGGGGACGTAGTTCAGGTCGCGCTCGACGGCCTCCGGGCCCCACCCCAGGACGGTGACGCGGCGGTTGCGGGTGAGCTCGGCGACGAGCAGCCGGGCGCCGTCCTCGAAGTCGAAGTCGATGCAGTGCAGGCCCTGGTCGTCGGCGGGGAACCCGACGAACATCGTGGGGACGCGCAGGTCGCGGGCGATCCGGGCGCGGGGGTCGTCGGTGCGGACCTCCATGAGGACGATGGCGTCGCACAGCGCTCCCCCGGCCACCCGCCGCAGCCCCTCGACCCCCTCGGCGGCCGTGACGAGCAGGACGTCGTGGTCGCGCTGGCGCGCGGCGAGGGTGATCTCCTCGATGAAGGCCATGAGCCCGGCCGCCCCGAGCGCGGAGTCGAAGGGCATCGCGACGGCGATGACCTGGGTGCGCTGGCTGGCCAGCGCCCGCGCCCCGGCGTTGGGCCGGTAGGTGAGCTGCTCGATCGCGTCCTCGACGAGGCGGCGGGTCTTCTCCGAGATCGGCCGCTTGCCGCTCATGACGTAGGAGACCGTCGACTGCGAGACGCCGGCGACGCGCGCCACGTCCTTGCTGGTCACGGTCCGCGCTGCGCGGGACACCGCACCCTCCCCCCGTCGTCGAAGCATCGTCGATGCGTATCGACGAGGCGACCGTAGCCCACCCCCCGCGCCGCCCACAATCCCCGCCCGCCCCCTGCGGGCGGGCGGGGAGGCGGTCTCAGCGGCTGAGCGCCGAGCGCACCGAGCCCCAGCCCTTCAGCACCGCCAGCACGTCCTCGCGCTGCTCGTCGGCGACGGCCCGCGCGTGCGCGCGGTCCAGGACGTCGTCCAGCCGGACGCGCGCGCCCGTGGCCGCCGACTCCACGGCCGCCTCGACCATCGCCAGGCTCAGGACGTTGTCGTGCACCTCGCCCCACAGCGCGGTGCCGTCGGCGAGGAACCGGGTGAACGCCGCGAGCGAGCCCGCGATCCCCTCCCCCGGGTCGGTGCCCGCGGCGGCGTCGGCACCCCCGGCGACGACCTCGGCCACGGGGTCGTGGTCCCCGTCCCAGGTCGCCGACCCGCTCGCCCCGGACAGCCGCCACGCCCCGTTCCAGGACGTCTCCAGCCCGGGCGCGCACCAGCTGCCCGTGAAGGTGTAGCGGGCGCCGTTCGACATCGCGAACACGGCCGCGGCCGAGGCGTCCCCGGCGTACCAGGACCACGGCGGGTTGAACGACTCGCAGTACACCGAGACCGGGTCGGCCTCCAGCAGGAACCGGGCCAGGTCGAACTGGTGGATGGCCATGTCCACCAGCAGCGGCTGGGCCATCTCCTCCCGGAACCCCCCGAAGCGCGGGGCCTTGAAGAACTCCGTCGACAGCGACCCCGGGGTCCCCAGGGCCCGCACCTGCTCGCGGAACGCCTCGACGTGCGCGTTGTACCGGCGCGACTGCGACACCACGAACGGCACGCCGGTGACCTGCGAGGCCGCCACGAGCGACAGCGCCTGCGCCACGGTCGGGGCGACGGGCTTCTCCCCCAGCACCGGGTAGCCGGCGAACAGCGCGGCCGTCGTCACGGGGTGGTGGGCGACGGGGACGGTGACGTTGACGACCGCGTCGGCGCCGGTCGCGCGGGCCAGCTCCACCGTGTCGGTGCCCACCGGGACGTCGGGGACGCCCGCGTCGGCCAGCGCGGCGCGGGCCACGGCCAGGTCGAGGTCGACGACCCCGGCCAGCTCCACCGCCGGGTCGGCGAGGATCGTGGCGAGCCACGCCTTCCCCATGCCGCCGGCGCCGACGAGGACGGCCCTCACCGCTGCTCCTGCTTCTCCGGGTCCAGGGCGCCCTGGTACCCGTGGCCGTTGTAGAAGTCCTCGGTGTCGTAGCGCAGCAGCACCGGGTCGGTGCGCTCGGGTCGCACCGTGACGGCCCACTCGACGGCGTTGGCGATGACCTTGCGGACGCCCTCGTGGAAGTACGTCGGGTAGTCCTGGTCACCGGGGCGGAAGTAGAAGATCTTCCCGAAGCCCCGCTTGAAGGTGATGCCGGACCGGAACACCTCACCGCCGGAGAAGGAGGAGATGAAGACGATCTCGTCGGGGGCGGGGATGTCGAAGAACTCCCCGTACATCTCGTCCTCGTCGATGATGAGCGGGTGCGGGACGCCCTGGGCGATGGGGTGCGTCGGGTCGACCGTCCACAGCAGCTCCCGGTCGTGCTCGGAGCGCCAGCGCAGCGTGCAGCTCGTCCCCATGAGCTTCTGGAAGACCTTCGACCAGTGCCCGGAGTGCAGGACGATGAGGCCCATCCCGGCCAGGACGTGCCGGTGGACGCGCTCGACGACCTCGTCGGAGACTTCGCCGTGGGCGGCGTGACCCCACCAGGTGAGGACGTCGGTGTCGCGCAGGACCTCCTCGGTGAGCCCGTGCTCGGGGTCGTCGAGGGTGGCGGTCCGCACGGTGACGGCCTCGCCGAGGTTCGCCTCGAGGCCTTCGGCGACGGCGCCGTGCATCCCGTTCGGGTAGCGCTTCGCGACCTCGGGCTCGAGCTGCTCGTGGCGGTTCTCGCCCCACACGGTGACTCTGACGGGGGTGCTCATGACGGGGGCTCCTAGGACTTCACGGCCCCGCCCGTGACGCCGGCGGCGACGTACCGCTGGGCCAGGACGAGGAGGGCGATGGCGGGCAGCGACGACAGGACGGCCGTCGCCATGATGGGCGACCAGTCGGCGACGAAGCTGCCGACGTAGGTGTACAGGCCCAGTGTGATGGGCCGCAGGTCGGCCGTCGTGGTGAGGGTCAGGGCGAAGAGGAAGTCGCCCCAGGCGAACAGGAACGTGAACAGCCCGGAGGTGATGAGCGCGTTGCGGCTCATGGGCAGCACGATCGAGAGGAAGGCGCGGACGTGCCCGGCGCCGTCGACGTAGGCGGCCTCGACGATGGAGGCCGGGATGGACCCCATGAAGGCCCGCATGAGGATGATGGAGAACGGGATGCCCGCCGCGGAGTCGGCCAGGATCAGGCCCCACACGGTGTTCAGCATCCCCAGGTCGCTGTAGGCGGAGTACAGCGCGTTGGCGACGACGATGCCGGGGACCATCTGCGTGATGAGGATCCCGAACAGGACGACGGTGGCCCAGCGGCCGAGCTTGAAGTGGGCCATGGCGTAGGCGGCCGGGGTGGCGATGAGCAGGCTGAACACCACGGACCCGAGGCTGATGACCAGCGACGTGACGAGGTTGCCGCCCTGCTCGGAGATGGCCGTGGTGTACCCGCGGAACGTGAGGTCGAACGGCAGCCACGGCGTCGCGACGGCGTTGCCCGCCGGCTGGAGCGACACGTTGACCATCCAGTACAGCGGGAACAGCATGAACGCCAGGATGAGGATGCCGACGACGGTGTGCAGCGGGCGCCGCGGCGCCCTGCCCGCGGCCGGGGCCGCGGCGGGGGCCTTCGCCCGGGTGGGGACCATCGCGCTCATTCGTCGATCGCCTTCCGGTTCAGCCGCAGGTAGACGACGGCGAAGACGAGGGAGATGACGATGAGGATGTTCCCCAGGGCCGCCCCGGCGCCGAAGTCGAACTGCTTGAAGGACATGTCGTAGGAGAACGTGGAGATCGTCTGGGTGGAGTTCGCCGGCCCGCCGTTGGTCAGCCCGAGGATCACGTCGAGGACCTTGAGCGTGTAGACGACCCCGAGGACGAGGACGACGGTGACCACCGGCCGCAGCATGGGCCAGGTGATGTGCCGGAAGGCCCGCCACCCGGTCGCCCCGTCGAGGGCGCCGGCCTCGTACAGCTCCTCGGGGATCTCCTGCAGGCCCCCGTAGAGGATGGTCATGTTGAACGGGATCCCGAGCCAGATGTTGACACCGATGACGGCGACGAGGGCCAGCGACGTCGACGTCAGCCAGTCCGGGCGGACGTCGAGGAACGGGATCGCGCCGAGGATGCGGTTCAGGGCGCCGTTGTCGGTGTCCAGGATCCAGCGCCACACGGCGGTGCCGGCGATCATGGGGATCAGCCACGGCAGCAGGATGAGCGAGCGCAGCACCCCGGACAGGGCGAACTTCTTGTGGAAGAACAGGGCGATGGCCAGGCCGAGGACGAACTGCCCGGCGATGGAGCCGGCCGTGAACAGCACGGTGTTCAGGACCGACCGGTCGAAGATCGCGTCGCCGAGGACGGCCCGGTAGTTGTCCAGCCCCACCCAGGGGGCCTCGCCGGTGTAGAACGTCTTGGTCGTGTACTCCTGGAACCCCATGACGATGTTCTTGACGACGGGGTACCCGAAGAACAGCAGCAGGTAGACCACGGCCGGCACGATGAACGCGACCTCGACCAGCCGGGTCCGCAGCCGGTTCCGCGTCCCCCGCCCCGACGGCTCGAGCGCCGTCGGGGTGGTGGCGCGGCCGGTGGCGAGGTCAGCCATTCTGCGCCTGCTCCAGCGCGGCCTCCGGCGTCATGCCGCCCACGAGGGCGTTCTGGACCGCCGTGTAGATCTTGGTGGCGGCGTCGGGCCACTCCGGCCCGAGCTCACCGGTGCGGGCGCGCAGGTCCGGCACCTGGTCGGCGAACGCCTGGAGGTTGGGGTTCTTCGAGGTGACCTGGCTGGCCAGCTCCGGCTTGGTGGGGACGGTGCCGGTGCCCAGGGAGATCTCGACCTCGTTCTCGTCGCTGTTGAGGCACTGGACGAGCTCGGCGGCCTTCTTCATCTTCTCCTGGTCGCCGGACTGCGGGATGGCCCACGCCTCGCCGCCGAAGGGCGAGACGGTCTTGCCGCCGGCCTGCGGGACGGGGATGGGGACGATGCCGTACTCCAGGCCCTCGGTCGCGTCGAGGGTCCCGAAGTTCCACGGGCCGTTGATCATCATGGCGGCCTTGCCGGCGGCGAACTGGTCGGCGACGTCGGCCTGCGACCAGTTCACCGACGACTGCGACAGCGACCCGGAGGTCATGAGGTCCTTGACGAGCTGGAGGGCGGCGGCGGTCTCGGGGGTGTTGATGTCCTTCTCGTCACCGCCGTTGGACCACATGAAGGGCAGGAACTGCCAGGTCCCCTCGTAGGTGTTGATGTTCGACATCGCGAACCCGTACTGGTCGCCCGCGGTGAGCTTCGCCGAGGCGGCCTTGAGCTCGTCCCAGGTGGTGGGCGGGGTGACGCCGGCCGCTTCGAGGGTCTTCTTGTTGTAGAACAGCGCGATCGTGTTGGTGACCGGCTGCAGGGCGTACAGCTTCCCCTCGTAGGTGGAGGCCTTCAGGACGCCCTCGGCCACGCCGGAGGAGTCGATGCCCAGGTCGTCCAGGGGGGCCAGCGCGCCGGACTCGGCGATCTGCTGCACGTCGGGGTTGTCGAGCATGAGGACGTCGGGCAGCGTCTTGGACGAGCTCTGCTGGAGGACCTTCTGGATGAGGGTCTCGCCGGGGACGGCCTCGCGGGAGATCTTCACGCCCACGGTCGTGCCGCACGCCTCGATGGCGTCGTTCCACAGCGTCGCGTTGGGGTCGGAGTTGTAGTAGTCCAGCACGCGCAGGGTGCCGGGGTCGCTGCTCGCCGAGCCCCCGCCGCTGCCGCCGCCGCAGGCGCCGAGGGCCAGCGGCAGGACCAGCAGGGCCGCCAGACCGGCGCGGGTGGAGCTGCGTCGAACCGTGTGTCGAGCCATCTCGTTCCTCCTCCGCCCACGACGTCGTGGGCCATCGGCCATCGATGCGCATCGATGGTGGGTGCGGTGCGTCCGGGCGGGGCACCGCGGTGGGGCAGGGTCAGGTCGCCGGGGTCGGGGTCGCGCGGTCCGGCCGCCGGGCGGGGCACGGGACCCTGGGCGTCGTCACCGCGCCCCCTCCCGTCCCGGACCACCGCGTCCGCCGAATCGTCGATACGCATCGTCGATGCGTATCGAGAAACTAGCCCGCCCGGGTGGAGCTGCACAAGGGGTCCGTCAAGTTCGTCCCCCGGGGGGCCGATGGTGGCTTCGTCGTCCTACCCGGGGAGCTGCTGTGCCCAAGACCGTCCGCGCCGCCGTCGTCGCCGCCACCGCGCTGGCGCTGAGCTCCGCGCCCCTCGCCGCCGCGCACGCCGCCCCCGCCCCCGCGCCCACCGCCGCGACGGGCGCGAGCGTGCCGGTCGACGCGCTGCGCTGGGTCGAGGGGCAGCCGGTCCTGGAGACGCGCACCGCACCCGACGCCGCCGCCGCGACCCGGCTCGCCGCGACGCTGGAGGCGGCCCCGGACATCAGCGACGCCCAGCCCCGCACCACCTACGCGCTGTCCCCGGACACCGGCGCCGCCCCGCTGGGCGGCCGGCGGCTGCTGACCACCGACCCCTACCTGAAGTACGCGTACCACCTGGGCGCGGTCGACGCCTACGGCGCGTGGGACCTCGCGAGGGGCGCCGGCGTCACCGTCGCCGTCCTGGACTCCGGGGTCGACCCGCGCCAGCCCGACCTGGTCGGCCGGGTGCGCGACCTCGGCAACTTCACCCGCGAGTCCCCCGCGATCGTCGTCGAGCACGGCACCGAGGTCGCGACCGTCGTCGCGGGCGCCTACGGCAACGCCGTCGGCGCGGCCGGCGTCGCCCCCGAGGTGACGATCCTGTCCGGGAAGGTCTGCGAGGCCGCCGGGTGCGCCAGCGACGCCGTCGTGAAGGGCATCACGGCCGCCGTGAACGCCGGCGCGGACGTCGTCAACCTCTCCCTGGGCGGGGAGACGTACAACCGCACGACGGCCGCGACGGTCCAGTGGGCGATCTCGCAGGGCGTCGTGGTGGTGGCCGCCGCGGGCAACTCCGGCGACCGGGGCAACCCGGTGGAGTACCCGGCCGCCTACGACGGGGTGATCTCGGTGTCCGCCACGACCCCGACCGGGGCGGCGGCCCCCTGGGCCCAGCACAACGCCTACGTCGACCTCAGCGCACCCGGCGAGTCGATCCCGGCGGGGCTGCCGCTGACCGGCGGGACCTACCCGTACGAACCGGTCGCCGGCACGTCGTTCTCCGCGCCGCAGGTCGCCGCGGCCGCCGCCCTGGTGCGGTCGGTCGCCCCGGGCGCCGCCGTGGCGCAGGTCGAGGACTGGCTCAAGACCACCGCCACCCCCGCGTCGTGGGCCCCCGGTTACGGCACCGGCCTGCTCGACGTGGCCGCCGCGGTGAACGCCGCGCGCACCTCCACGAACAGCGCCCCGGCCCCCGCGCCGGCGCCGGTGGTCGTGCCGCGCACCCCCCGGGGCCTCAAGCCCGTCCCGGTGCCGCGCACGAGCTGAGTCAGGACGGCCGGGCCAGTTCCGTCCCGTCCAGCCCGTCGAGGAGCCCGGGCAGGGAGTCGAACACCGCGGTGGCCCCGGCGCCGGTGAGCTCCTCGACGGAGAAACCCCCGGTCCGGACCGCGACGCTGCGCATGCCGGCGTTCCCGGCCGCCTCGCAGTCCCACGTGGAGTCCCCGAGCAGCACCCCGGCCTTCCCCGAGACCCGTTCCAGCGCGACCTGCAGCAGGTCCGGGGCGGGTTTCGTGGCCTCGGCGTCGTCGGACGTCGTCCACCCCGCGACGAGGTCCCGGGCCCCCAGCAGGTCGAGGTACGTCTCGACGTGCTGCTGCTTGCCGGAGGAGGCCAGGACGACGGTCCAGCCCCGGCCGCCGAGCTCGCGCAGCAGGTCGGCGGCGCCGTCGAAGGGGCGCACCTCCCCGATGAGCGGGTCGAACTCCTCCACCCAGGCGTCCCGGGCGGCGTCGCCGTGCTCGGCCTCGAAACCCTCCCCCGCCACGGCCGGGACGAGCTGGTCCCCGCCCATGCCGATGGCGCGGTGGATGCGCCAGACGGGCAGCGTGAGGTCGAACCTGCGGAACGCGCGGAACCACGCCAGGGCGTGCTGGTAGTTGGTGTCGACGAGCGTGCCGTCGACGTCGAGGACTGCGGTGTCGGCCACGGGGAGAACCTTTCGGAGGAGGGGTCAGACGTCCAGGTCGACGCAGAACATCGCCCGCGGGTCCTGGAGCATCGCGGGCGGGCGGACGTCCGCGCGCGCGGCGCGACCACCCCAGCGGGTGGCGCGGCGGTGCCGGACGGTGACGTCGCGGCCGGAGGCGAACTCGTACTCGCCGACGACCTCGCCGAGCAGCAGCGCGCGTTCACCCTCGATGGGCACCGCGACCTCGTCGCCCGGGGCGAGCTCGTGGACAAAGGTGTCCAGGACGCGCAGGTCCTTGCCGGGCCGCCGGCCCGGGGCGACCTCCTTCAGCAGCGCCCGCAGCGAGGTCCCCTCCGCGGCGCCGCGCACGTCGACGTCGATCCCCGAGGCGGTGCCCAGCCCGACGACCCCGTCGACCAGGAACTCCCCGAGGGCTTGCGGCGCAACGGGACGCACGACCCAGACGAGGCGCCCGGGCGCGGTCGGCGCGGGGTCGGGGACGGGCACGTCCGGCCACACGTAGGGCAGGTCGTCGGGTTCGTCGCCGAACAGGGGCCGGTAGAAGTCGGGGTCCTTGCGCAGCAGCGCGGACCGGTGGCTGCGGTGCAGCGCCTCGTCCCCCAGCCACGGCGGCAGCCGCACCCCGTCCGGGGAGGTGACGCCGGGGGCGAACTCGGCGATCTGCGGGCCGGTCGAGTCGGCGCGGCCGGTCCGCGTCCACTCGGCGACGACCGCGAGCCCGTAGGCGACCAGGGCGGGGGTGAACCCCTGCCACATGCGGACGGCGGGGTGGTTGCGCCAGCCGTAGTCGGGCAGTTCGAGGGCGCGCAGGACCTGCAGCGTCTCGACCCGCTGCTTGCCCAGCCGCGGGCCGTCGAGGACGGCCGCGGACCGGGCGAAGTCGGCGTACGGGAGGAACGTCTGCACGCCCCCACCGTCGCGCGCCGGGGGCCGGCCCGCACGCCGGGGCGCGGACCGGCGCTCAGTACCCCCGCTCGGGGTCGACCAGGCCGAGCAGTTCCTCACCGGCGGCGAACCGGCGCACGTTCTCGGTGACGCGCTCGGCCTGCAGCGGCAGGCGCAGCGTCGAGGGGTTCGTGGAGTGCGGGGTGACGATGGCCCGCGGCTCGGTCCACAGCGGGTGTCCGTCGGGCAGCGGCTCGGGGTCGGTGACGTCGAGCGCGGCACCCGCGATCGTCCCGTCCCGCAACGCCTCCACGAGGGCGTCGGTGTCCACCAGCGTCCCGCGGGCGATGTTCACCAGCCACCCCTGCGGGCCCAGGGCCCGCAGTTCCGCGGCCCCCACGAGGGCGGCGGTCTCGGCGGTCGCGGGGGCGGCGAGGACGACGTGGTCGGCGGCCGCGAACACCTCCCGCACCCGGTCGGCGGCCCAGGTCTCGGCCGCGCCCTCGACGGGCAGCCCGCGCCGGGTCACGGCCAGGACGCGCGCCCCGAGGCCGGTGAGGGCGGGGATCATCGCGCTGCCGATGCCGCCGGCGCCGACGATCCCGACCGTGGCCCCGCGCAGCGACGTCTGCACGCCGTCGAGCGCGTCGTTGTCCCAGGTGGTCGCCCGGGCGGCGCGGCCGATCCCGCGGACCCCGGCCAGCAGCAGCGCGACGGCGCCCTCGGCGACGGAGGTGGAGTAGGCCCCGGCGGCGGACGTCCAGGTGCGGGCGGTGTCGACGGCACCGGAGGCGACCCAGGCCTCGACGCCGGCCGAGGGCAGCTGCACCCAGCGGATCCCGTCGTGCAGTTCCGGCAGGTCCCCGTGGCCCCCGGCCACGACCAGCGCCTCGGCCTCGGCCAGGGGCACGACCTTCCCGCCGCCGCGTTCGACCGCCTCGCGCAGGACGGGGTTCTCGTCGGGTCCGATGTGCACGGCGGGGGTGGGCACGGGAGCTCCTCAGCGTTGCCGGGTGGTTTCCGTCCCCACCCTAGGTCCCCAGCCGTCGGCCGCCTCCGCGCTGCGGGTGCAGTCGCGGCCGGCGCGCTTGGCGGCGTAGAGGGCGGCGTCGGCGGCGACGAGGGCCTGCTCGGCGGTGGTGGCGTCGTCGAGGGTGGCGCAGCCGGCGGAGAAGGTGGTCGCCCCGCCGCGGGCGGCCCAGGTGTGCCGGAGCCGGTCGACGACGTCGAGGGCGGGGCCGGTGCCGCTGCCGTGCAGCAGGAGGACGAACTCCTCCCCGCCGAACCGGGCGGCGTAGTCGCCGCGGCGCAGGCCGCCGGCGAGCATGGCGCCGAACTCGCGCAGGACCTGGTCGCCGCGGGCGTGCCCGTGGGTGTCGTTGAGCTGCTTGAAGTGGTCGAGGTCGCAGACGACGACGGTGTCGCCGGGGCCCAGGAGGGTCATGCGGTCCTCGAGGTCGCGGCGGTTGCCGATGGTGGTGAGCGCGTCGGTGCGGGCATCGCGGGTGAGGTGGTCGGCGGTGGCGCGGTGCCGGCGGGTGAGGTCGGCGAGGACCTCGGCGACGAGCACCCAGACGCACGCGGCGGCGGCGGTGCCCGCGACGGCGCGCGGGTCGAGGTGGCCGCCGGCGAGCAGGTGCAGGGGCGCGGCGGCGGGCAGCAGCCACCAGGCGGTGCGCCGGGGCAGGTGGAGGCCGACGTGGACGAAGGAGAGGAAGAACAGCGGCGCGCAGGTCGCGGCGAGGTCGCCGGCGGCGTGCCCGAGGACGGCCAGGCCGGTCACCTGCGCCAGCGGGAAGGCCAGGGGGGCGCGCTCGGGCAGCCGGTGCCACGGGACGGCGGCGCTGGCGACGAGGGCGGCGACGAGGGCGACGGCGAGGGCGGCGAGCGCGGTCCAGTCGCCCGGGGACGGGCCGAGCAGGGGTGCGGTGAGGGCGAGGACCAGGCCGGTGACCACGAGGAGCGCACGTCCGGCGACGACGGCGGGACCACCGGTGCGCTTCACCCGTCCACCTCCGCCTCAGAACCCTGCGTGCTTAGACGGTCACACATTGCCACGCGGTGGTCCGTGATCGCGGCGAGGCACGACGATCCGCCCCCGAATCTCCCGCATTTCTCACGTTGTGTCACTGGCGCGGCACGGTGAGGCACGACTACGGTGCGGGCCACGACACCGGTTCGTGACCGGTCCGTGACACCAGCGAGAGGGAGGCCCGTGCGCGACCTGATCCGCCGCGGCCACCACCGGCTGACCGCCGAAGCGCGCCGCGTCGTCGCCGACCTGCACCGCGACGGCGTCGCCCGCACCAGCCTCGCTGCGCTCGCCGGGGACGCCGGCCTCCTCGAGGACGTCCTCTCCCGCACCGACGACCTCATCGCCGACCAGTCCGCCGACATCGTCCGCCGGCGCCGCGTCCTCGCGGGCGAACCGGTCCCCCGGGGCGCCCCGCTGCCCGACCCCCACGAGGTCGAGCTCCTCGGCCCCCACCCGCCCGTCGACCCCGAGGACCCCTACGCCCGGTTCCTGCGGCACCCGCAGATCAGCGGCATCGCCGCCGCCCACTGCCGCCGCGACGTCCGCATCTGGGGCATGAACGGCCTGCTCACGCTCGCCACCGCCCCCGTGCGCGACGGCGACTGGGTCCGCTCCACCGAGGGCCCGGCCGTGGAGGTCCGCCTGCACCTGACCGGCGTCGACGACGGCGTCGGGCCGCTCAGCTACGTCCGCACCTCCCACCGGCGCCGCCTCGCGGTGCACCGGCTCGAACGGACCGGCCGCCGCATCGGCGACGACGACGTCACCCGCGTCTTCGGGCCCGCGGCGGCGACGGCGCTGACCGGCGCCACCGGCACCGTCGTCTTCACCGACCCCCGCGGGCTGCACCGCCGCGCGCGCCCCACCACCCGGGACCGCCTCGTCCTGCACGGCCGGTTCTCCGCCCGCGGCGGCCGCGAGCGCGCCGTGCTGCTCCCCGCCGAGGAGGTGCCGCGCAGCGCGCTCCCGGACTTCGCCCTCGCGTGAGCCCCGGGCCCCTCAGCCGCGGCCGAGGAGCTTGTCGAGCAGGCGGCCGAACCACCCCTTCGCGACGGGGGCGACCTCCTCGGAAACCTGCGCCGGGACCTCCGCCGGGACCTCCGCGACGGGCTGCGGCGCGGGCCGGGGCGCCGGCACGACCGGCTCGGGACGGACCTCGGCCACGGGCTCGGGCGCGACCACCGGCTCGGCCACCGGCTCGGCCACGGGCTCGGTCTCGTGGCGGCCCGCGGCGGTCAGCGTCCCGTGCAGCTCCTGCTCGGGGGTGTAGCTGGCCTCACCGAGGATGGAGGCGGCGAACTGCAGCGCGGAGGCCTGCACCGGGGCCACGGTCTGCGCACCGCGGACCGGGGCGTCCGAGGTCTCGTCGAGGGTGGACATCAAGCAGCTCCCGTGGGTCAGGGCGGTCGCCCCGTCGGTGACCGTCACCGCCCCATCGACGCCCCCGCGGCACCGCTGGAGCCCCACCGCCGCACACCACCCGGACGGACGCGCGACCACGCCCGCCGGGCGCTCAGGCGGCGGCGGCGCGCGCCGATGGGAGGCCGTGCGCGCACCCGACCTGGAGACGTTGCGCCCCGGCGACTTCGTCAAGGTGCGCGGCAACGCCAACCCCCTGCACACCGGCGGGCGGGCCGTCGTCGTCGCCGTCCACCGCGCACCCGGCCCCCCGTGGCGCGTCGTCGCGCTCGACCTGCGCTACTCCGCCCGCGGCGCCGCCGTCCGCGTGGAGATCGCCGACAGCGGCGAGCTGGCCCGCTGGGAGACGCCGTGGGCGCCCACCCAGACCGTCGAGGACGAACCGGCCCGCCACCACCCCGCGACCAGCCCCGGCGTCGCGCACGTCGAGACGCCCCGCTCCCGCCGCCGCCTCCTGGTCACCGCCGGGGCGGTGGCCCTCGCCGTCGTCGGCGGCCTGGCCACCTGGGAGCAGCAGCGCCCCGAACCGAACCCCGTCGTCGTGCAGCGCGCCCTGCTGGAAGGGGCCCGCGGGTCGGGCACCGGCGCCACCGCCGGCCCGGTCACCACCCCCACGGCCACCACCACGCGGGTCGCCGCGACCGCGTCCGTCGTCGCGTACGCCGCCGGCCCGGTCCCCGTGGTCCAGACCGCGGACGGCGCGCGCACCCCCACCCCCCTCGCCGGGGTCGAACCCGCCCCCGGCTGCCGCGACGGCTACGTCGAGGACCTGCTGTCGTACCTGCCCCAGGGGCAGCGGGTCGAGGTGACCGGCGCGGGCTGGTTCCGCACCGACGACGGCCTCGACGTCAACGCCGAACTCGTCCGGCAGGGCGTCGCCGTCCCCGTCGGGGCGACCGCCGGGTCCAGCACCGCCGACGTGCGGAACCTCGCCGCGCTGCGCGAGCTCGCGGCGGACGCGCCGGCCTGCTGAGGCCGCTCGACGTCACGCGGACGCCGGTGCGCGCGACGTCCCGTGCGGGCACCCGAGGGCCGGTCCGGCGGGGGAACTCGTCAGCGGAACCCCACCGGTCCCGTCCGGGGCGCGCCTAGGCTGGCCGCGTGAAGGTCGTGATCCCCGGCGGCACCGGTCAGGTCGGCGGCGTCCTGCGCCGGGCGCTGGCCGCCCGCGGTGACGAGGTCACCGTGCTGAGCCGCAGCCCGCAGCAGCTGGAGGAGGGCGTCCGGCACGTGGTGTGGGACGGGCGCACCCTCGGCGCCTGGACCGACGAGGTCGACGGCGCCGACGCGGTCGTCAACCTCGCCGGGCGCAGCGTCAGCTGCCGGTACACCGACACCAACCTGCGCCAGATGATGGACTCGCGCGTCGAGTCCACCCGCGCGGTGGGTGAGGCGATCAGCCGCGCCCGGAACCCGCCGCGGACGTGGCTGCAGATGAGCACCGCCACCGTCTACGCCGACTCCCGCAGCCGCGGCGACGACCGGCCGCACGGTGAGCAGGACGGGATCCTCGGCGGGGAGGAACCCGACGTCCCGCTGTACTGGGAGTACAGCGTCCGCATCGCCCGCCGCTGGGAGGAGACCCAGGCCCGGGCCGCCACCCCCACCACCCGGCGGGTCGCGCTGCGCACGGCGATGGTCATGACCCCCGACCGCGGCGGGATCTTCGACTACCTGTCCTGGATGGCGCGCCTGGGTCTGGGCGGCCCGGTCGCCGGGGGGCGGCAGTACGTCTCGTGGATCCACGGGGACGACTTCGTGCGCGCGGTGCAGTTCCTCCTCGGGCGTGAGGACCTGCACGGCCCGGTCAACCTCGCCGCCCCGGGCCCGGTGCCCCAGGCCGAGCTGATGCGGTCCCTGCGCCGGGCGTGGGGGCACCGCCCGGGTCTGCCCGCCACCCGGCTGATGGCCGAGGTCGGGGCGCTGGTGCTGCGCACCGACACCGAACTGCTGCTCAAGAGCCGCCGGGTGGTGCCCACCCGGTTGCTGCAGGCGGGTTTCACCTTCACCCACCCCCGCTGGCGGGGGGCCGCGATCGACCTCGTCGACGGTGCGCGCCGGCGCTGAGACGCAGCGGCTCGGGCGTACCGGACCCGCCGGCCTGGGCTCGACGGGTCCGCGTGGCGCAGGATGCGTGGGCATGACCGAACGCGCGGGCCGGGCGACGGCGATCCTCATGGTCGGGCTCCCCGGCGTCGGCAAGACCACCCGGGCGCGGCAGCTCGAACGGCAGCGGGGCGCGCTGCGCCTGACCCCCGACGAGTGGATGATCCCCCTGTTCGGCGACTCCACCGCCGGCGGCAAGCGTGACGTGCTGGAGGGCAGGCTCCTGTGAACGGCGCTGCGGGCCGCCGAGCAGGGGCTGGACGTCGTCGTGGACTTCGGCCTCTGGGGACGTGACGAACGCTCGGCCCTGCGGTGGCTGTTCGCCGCGGTCGGCAGCGACTGCCGCATCGAGTACCTGGGCCTGGACCACCGCACCCAGCTCTCCCGGGTTCGGCAGCGCTTCGCCGAGACGCCCGAGCAGACCTACCCCATGAGCGTCGGGGAGCTGCTGCGCTGGCGCCGGCAGTTCGAGGAACCGACCGAGGAGGAGCTGCGCGGCGGCCCGCCCCCACCGGTCCCCGACGGCTGCGCCACCTGGTCCCAGTGGGCCGCCCGCCGGTGGCCCTCGCTGCCCGACACCTACGGCGGTCCCGGCACCCCGCCCTGATCCGCGGCCACGTGCGCCGTGCGGCGGGGGCCGTCACCCGGTCGGGGCCCGCGGCTCCCCCTCGTCCGCCGGCGCCGCGAGGTTGTCGCTCACGGGCACCCACTCCTCGTCGCCCACGGCGTCGGCCAGGTCGAAACCCTCCGGGACCAGCAGCCCCGCGGCCGAGACGCCGAGGGAACTCGTGCTCAGCTGCACGCCGGACCGCTCGAAGTACCCGGCGTCCGCGCAGGAGGCCGCCACGGTCCCCGTCCCGCGCAGCGACTGGACGAGGCAGATCTCGTCCCCGTCGAGCCCCACCCAGTACTCGGCCACCTGCGTGCTCCCCAGGTACCGGGTCGAGTCGGCGTCGACCGCCTCGATGCCCGGCCCGTCCTCACGGGTCGGCAGCCGGTCCTGCTCGGTCTGCGGCTGCGAGAGGGCGGGCACCTCGTCCTCGAACGACGGGGCACCGCACCCGCCCACCGCGAAGGCCGCGGCGAGAGCCACCAGCCCCCGGCGTCGTCGACTCACGCGCACCGTCCCCCTCGATCGGATCGAGCCGTCGACACTACCGACGGCCCGCAGGCGCGGCCCGCACGGGATCGGCCCCTCCCCCCGGGCCGTTGGCTGCGCGACCATGGCGGTCGTGACCAGCCTCGACCCGGACGCGCCCACCGACACCGCCCTGCTCCCCGTCGTGGAGGAACTGCGGGCCCGGGAACCGATCTTCCACCGCCCCGAACTGGGCACCGGCGCCGAGGACCTGGAACGGCAGATGGCCCCCGACTTCTTCGAGGTCGGCGCGTCCGGGCGCCGCTACAGCCGTTCCCACGTGCAGGAGGTCCTGCTGCAGCGCCGCGCCGCGGGAGGCGAGGACCCGTGGGAGACGTCGGGTTTCCACTGCCGGCGGCTCGGCCCGGACACCTACCTGCTCACCTACACCCTGCGGCAGGAGCAGCGGGTGACCCGGCGGGTGACGGTCTGGCGGCGCGCCGAGCAGGGGTGGCAGGTGCTGTACCACCAGGGCACACCGGTGGCCTGACCGCCGGGCGCGGGGTGCCCGGGGAGACCGCCCGGGCCCTCGGGGAACCCCGCCGCCCGACGGCCCGCGCTCAGCTGCCCCAGCCCCCCACCCACGGCGTCGACCGGGCACCCGCACGGCGCTCGTGACGCTCGACCCGCACCGACGCGGCGTGCGTCAGCACCGCCGTCACGATCAGGACGACGACCCCGGTGATCACGGCGCACCACCTCCAGCGGAAGAACAGGCGTTCGAGACGGTACTCCTCCCGCAGCGGGCCGGCCCGGCCGCTCAGGTGCCGCAGAACGTCCGGTAGGGGCCGAACTCCTCCGGGGCGGCGGCGGCGTAGCGCTCGAACCCGGGGCGCTCGTCGTAGGGGGCGTCCACGGCCTCCAGCAACCGCTGCACCGGTCCGAGGTCACCACCGGTGGCGGCGGTGAGGGCTTCCTCGACGAGGTGGTTGCGGGGGATGTACACCGGGTTCACCCGGTCCATCGCCGCGGGGTCGGGGTCCAGGGCGGACCAGCGCGCCAGCCAGCCGTCGACCTCGGGGTCGGCGACCAGCGCGCGCACCGGCGCGCGGTCCCCGCGCGCCGCGGTGGCCAGGGCGCGGAAGAACGACGTGTGGTCCGGGCGGGCCCGGACGAGCAGGTCCAGCAGGTCCCCGACCAGGGGCGTGAGGACCGCGTCGTCGAGGTCGCCGGAACGGTGGGACAGGCCGAGCTTGGCGCGCATCCCCGCGGAGTGGACGGCGTCGTAGCGGGCGGGGAAGGTCCCCAGGGCCTGCTGCGCGAGGGCGACGGCCCGTTCCTGGTCCTCGTCCAGCAGCGGCAGCAGCGCTTCGGCGAGACGAGCCAGGTTCCACTGGACGACGGCCGGCTGGTTGCCGTAGGCGTAGCGCCCGCCGTGGTCGATCGAGCTGTAGACGGTGGACGGGTCGAAGGCGTCGAGGAAGGCGCAGGGCCCGTAGTCGATGGTCTCCCCGGAGATCGTGGTGTTGTCGGTGTTCAGGACGCCGTGGACGAAACCCACGAGCATCCACTGCGCCACCAGCGACGCCTGGGCGGCCACGACCGCCTCGAACAGCGCGAGGTGGGGGTTCGCCGCGGTGGCGGCGCCGGGGTGGTGACGGCTGATCGCGTGGTCGGCCAGGCGGCGCAGCAGGTCCAGGTCACCGCTGGCGCGGGCGTACTGGAAGCTGCCGACGCGCAGGTGGCTGGCCGCCACCCGGGCCAGGACGGCGCCGGGCAGGACGGTCTCGCGGTGCACCCCGCGCCCGGTCGCCACCACCGCCAGGGCGCGGGTCGTGGGGATGCCCAGGGCGTGCACGCCGCGGCTGACCACGTACTCCCGCAGCATGGGCCCGACGGCGGCCAGGCCGTCGCCGCCCCGGGCGAACGGCGTGCGCCCGGACCCCTTCAGGTGCAGGTCGCGGACGTTCCCGGCGGCGTCGCGGAGCTCACCGAGCAGCAGCGCGCGCCCGTCGCCCAGGCGCGGGGAGAACCCGCCGAACTGGTGCCCGGCGTAGGCCTGCGCCACCGGTTCGGCGCCCTCGGGGACCTCGGTCCCCAGCAGCAGACCCAGCCCGTCGGGGCCGCGCAACCAGTCGGGGTCGAGGCCGAGCTCGACGGCCAGCTGCTCGTCGAGCACCAGCAGACGCGGGTCGGGAGCCGCTTCGCCCTGCCAGGGGATCGCCATCTCCGGCAGTTCCCGCGCGAAGCGGTGATCGAGGACGACGGTCGAGGACGGTGCCACGCTCACCCCGACGACGATACGCGCCGCAGCGGGAACCACCCGTTCTGGCGCCCCTCCCCCCGCGGGCGCCGGTTCAGCCGCCGCGTGCGCTCAGCGCCTCGCCGGTCCCCTCCGCGTCCCCCCGCAGGATCGAGGACATCTTCTTGCCGCGGGCCAGTTCGTCGACGAGCTTGTCCATCCACCGGATCCGCTGCATCAACGGGTCCTCGATCTCCTCGACGCGGTGCCCGCAGATGACCCCGGTGATCCGTGCCGCGGCCGGGTTCATCGCCGGCGCCTGCGCGAAGAACGTCTCCAGGTCGACCCCCGCCGCGACGGCCCGCTGCAGACCGGCCTCGTCGTGACCGGTGAGCCAGCAGATCACCCGGTCCACCTCCTGCCGGCTGCGGCCCTTGCGCTCGGCCTTGGCCACGTACAGCGGGTAGATGCTGGCGAAGCTGACGCCGAAGATCCGGTGGCGGGGCACGGTGCACCTCCTGACGACGCGGTGGTCCCCCGAGCATCGTCGAGCCTCGAACCCCGGTCAACGCCCTGTGCGGTGCTCCCGCCGGGCACCGCGCGGGAACTCAGGCCGGGGCCTCGCCGGACCGCAGGTGACGTTCCAGCGCGGCGACCTCCCCGGCGCTCACCACCGGTTCGAAGTCCAGGTGCTCACTCGGGTGCATGCCCGCTCCCGACCCCGGCAGCACCACCAGCCACGCGGCTTCCGGGCCGATCCAGTGCGCCCGCCCGGCGACCCCCACGTCCACCAGGTCCTCCGGGTCGGTGGACTCCCCCGCCGAGACCACCCGCACCCACTGCCCCTCGCTCCCGTACGGGGGCCGGGGCACGGACAGTTCCAGGTCGGCCCAGGTGGTGCTCCCCGCCGGCCGGCCCCACAGGCGGTCCACGCCCTCACGGGCCACCTGCCCGATGCGGCCGGTCTCCCGGGTGCTCCCCACCTGCACCTCCCCGTCGGGGCCCTCCACGAGCACCGCGTAGGAACGGTCGGGTTCGTGGCGGACGCGGGCGCGCACCGGCCGCGGGGCCGGGCTCGGACGCTCAGCAGCCACCGCCACCGCCACCGTCCCCGCCGCTGCACCCAGCGCCGTCCCCGGAGCTCCACCCGCTGTCGCCGCCGGAACCGCGCCCCCCGTCGTCGTGGAGCCAAGGCGGGGTCGTGCGCGCGGACCGGCGGGCACGGCGACCCGGCCGGACGTGGTCGACGACACCGAGCACCAGGACCACGGCCGCGACGACGCAGAACAGGACGACCACGAGGACCACCTCCGTTCGTCTCCGCGCTGCACCCCGCAGCAGGAGGGGAGACGCTGATCGCAGCGTGCCACGGGAGCTGCGCCCCCGAGGCGGAACGGGCCAGGACGTGTTCGAGGTCCTCCACGCGGTTTCGCCGCTGTCGCGTCGTCCCACCGGACCGTCGTGTGACGTCCCACCACCCCTCGACGCGCCGGAGTGTCGATGCGCAGCACACCGGCTCCCGCGTGACGTCCGCGCGACCCCTCCCGGCCGGTCCACCGGGTCCCGCGGCGTGGAGCCCTCCCGGGTGTCGCTCCGCGCCGGTCCGCAGCAGGCTGGTGCCCGTGACCGCCACGCCCGACGGCCCCGGACCGCTCGACGCCGACGCCGAGGTGCCCCTCACCGGCGGTGGGCGCAGCACCGTCACCCGCCGCGGCGACGTCGTCCTGCGCCCGGCCGCGCCCTGGTCGGCCGGCATCACCGCCTTGCTGCAGCACCTGCGCGACGCGGGTTTCGACGGCTCACCCCGCCCGGTCGGCGACGGGTTCGCCCCCGACGGCCGCGAGGCGGTGACCTTCGTCCCCGGCGACGTCCTGCACCCCCGGCCCTGGTCCGACGAGGCGATCACCGCGGTCGGGGACCTGCTGCGCCGGCTGCACCGCGCGGTCGAGGGTTTCACCCCGCCGGCCGGTGCGGTCTGGCAACCCTGGTTCGGGCGCACCCTGGGCCGGGGCCCGCGCATCGTCAGCCACTGCGACACCGGCCCGTGGAACGTCCTGTCCCGCGACGGCCTGCCGGTGGCCCTCGTCGACTGGGAGTTCGCCGGCCCCGTCGACCCGATGGTCGAACTGGCGCAGGCGGCCTGGCTGAACGCGCAGCTGACGGGTGACCGCGTCGCCGAGCTCCAGGGCAACGGGTCGGTGGCCGACCGCGCCCGCCAGCTGCGGCTGTTCCTCGACGGCTACGGCCTGCCCCGCGACCGGCGCCCGGAACTGCTGGAACTGGTGGTCGAGGTGGCGGTGGCCGACGCGAAGACCCAGGCCGACGAAGCGGGCGTCACCCCCACCAGCACCGACCCGGCGCCGCTGTGGGCGATGACCTGGCGCATCGACAGCGCCGAGTGGGTGCTGCGCCACCGCCGCACCCTGCTCGAGGCCCTGCGGTGATGCCCGCCGCGGGTCGACCCGTGACGGGGGCGGGCGACGACGCTGCGTCCGCCGACGTGGGGGAACGGATGGCCGGCGGCCGCAACGGCGGCGCCACCCGCGCCGGGCGGACCGTGCTCAGGCGGGCCGGGGAGCACACCGCGGGCGTGCACGCCCTGCTGCGCCACCTGCACGCCGTCGGTTTCACCCGGGTCCCCGAACCGCTCGGCGTCGACGAGCAGGGCCGTGAGGTGCTCACCCACCTGGACGGTGAAACCGTCGGGGACAGCCGGCCGTGGCCCGCGTGGGCGCACAGCGAGGCGGCGCTGGTCGCCGCCGGTCGCTGGATGCGCGACTTCCACGACGCCTCGCGCTCCTTCACCCCGCCCGCGGGCGCGCGCTGGTCCGGGGACCACGACGACCTGCGGACCGGGGAGGTCGTCGGTCACCACGACGCCGCTCCGTACAACGCCGTCTGGCGCCCCGCCCCCACCGCGTCCGACCCCGGGGGCGGAGAACTCGTCGGTTTCATCGACTGGGACCTGGCCGGGCCCGCCGCACCGCTGCGCGACCTGGCGTTCCTGGCGCTGACGTGGGTGCCGCTGACCGCCCACGACGTCGCCCGCGCGGACGGTTTCCCCGCCGGCACCGACCGCCCCCGCCGCCTGCGCCTGCTGCTGCGGGCCTACGGCTGGGAGGGCAGCACCGAAGAGGTCCTCGACGCCGTGCGCGAGCGCGCCCTGCAGCACGCCGCCGGGCTCCGGCAGGCGGCCGCCGACGGGTACGGCCCCGCCGTGGAACTCATCGCCGAGGGGGTCGCCGACGACTTCGAGCGCGCCGTGGGCACCCTGGACGCCGAGGCGCCCGAACTGCTGCGGGCGGAGCGGGGACCGCGGTGACGGCGGTCAGGCGGCCCGGGCCCTCTTCCGCACGAGGCGGCCGACCGCCGCGACGAGGGACAGCAGCAGCACCACCGGCAGGGCGTCACCGCCGGCCGCCCGCCACTTCTCGCCGTTCGTGGTGTCACCCATCGTCGTCCCCGTCCTCGCGGTCGCTGAGCTGTCCCGACGCTACTGCGGTCGGCGGGCGGGCCGCACGTCCGCGTCGTCGTGCGGTGTCGGCGCGCCACCTGTCCGAGCTCGTGCGGGGTCCAGCGCGCCGGCCACCTCTTCGACACCGACGACGGCCTCGACGCCGACGCCCAACTCGTCCGGCAGGACGTCGCGGCGCCGGATGCGGCGAGCGCCGGGTGCCGTTCGGCGGGTGTGCGCAACCGCGACGCGCTGCCCGAACGGGCTGCGGACGCACCAGCCTGCTGAGGCCGGTTCCGGACGCCGGGGTGACTCGCCGGAGCGCGCCCGGCCTCCGGCGGCATGCGTATCCGAACTACTTACCGCAAAGCCACCCTGAGCAGTGGTTGTGCGTTGTATAAGGTGCACATGAAGATTCTCCGCGGCGCCGTCGCCGTCACCGGTGCTGCGGCACTGGCTCTTGTCGTGTCCGGACCGGCAGGTGCGGCTGTCCCCGCTCAATCCTCAGTCACCCGGACCACCGCGCAGGACATCCCCGTGACTGGCTCCTTCAGCGAGCTGTGGCTCAGCCAGGGAGCTCAGTACGGCTTCCTCGGCCAGCCCACGACGGGCGAGGTGCCCATCCGCAACGGTGGCGTGTACCAGAACTTCCAGGGCGGCACCCTCTACTGGTCCCCCACGACGGGCCCGCACTCGGTGTCCGGGGATTTCCAGCGCTTCTACGCCGCACAAGGCTACGAGAACGGCTTCCTCGGCTACCCACTCACCCAGGAGGTCCGCATCCGCAACGGTGGGGTCTACCAGAACTTCCAGGGTGGCACCCTCTACTGGTCCCCCACGACGGGCCCGCACTCGGTGTCCGGCTCCTTCCGGGATCTCTACGGCTCCCGGGGCTACGAGAACGGGGTCTTCGGCTACCCGACTTCTCAGGAAGTGCCGATCCGAGCCGGTGGGGTCTTCCAGAACTTCCAGGGCGGAACTTTCTACTGGTCCCCCACGACGGGTGCTCACGCTCTCCAGGGGTCGATCCTGGACGCCTACCGCCGCACCGGATCGGAGGGCGGTCCCCTCGGGTACCCGACGTCGAGCGAGTTCGACGTCAGCGGCGGTAAGCGCACGAACTTCCAGGGCGGCTACATCGAGTGGAGCGCGGCTCGCGGCGCACTGATCAACCAGCCGGTAGCTCAGCCGGTAGCTCCGTCGGTGTCCCAGCGCAACGCTGTCCGGCAAGCGGAGTCCTACCTCAGCTTCACCTCGTTCTCGCGGTCGGGGTTGATCGATCAGCTCGAGTACGAAGGATTCTCGACCGCGGACGCCACCTACGGCGTCGACCACGTCGCGGTGGACTGGTACGAACAGGCGAGGAAGAAAGCGGCCTCCTACTTGGAGTTCTCGGCGTTCTCCCGGCAAGGTCTGATCGAGCAGCTGGAGTACGAGGGGTTCACCCACGACCAGGCTGTGCACGGCGTGAACTCGACCGGGCTGTGACCGTCTGACCGAGGCCTCGGCACCCTGGTCCTGGCTGGCCGGAGCAGGGCGCCGAGGGTGCCTCAGCGGTGCGCGACCTCCGCGAGCGCCGCCTCGACGCGGGCCACGACGGCGGCGGGTGAGTAGTTCCGTTCGACGTGCGCGCGGGCCCGGGCGGCGAGGTCGGTCCGCAGTTCGAGGCCGCGGGAGATCGCGGCGGCGAGGTCGGCGGGGGCGGTGGACGCGGCGACGGTGCGGGGGTCCAGCGCGCCGGCCACCTCGGGGTTCGCGCCGACGGGGGTCGCGACGACGGGCAGCCCGCTGGCGAACGCCTCGACGGTGACGATGCCGAAACCCTCCATCTCCAGGGTGGGCAGGACGAACAGGTCGGCGGCGCGGTAGAGGTCCGGCAGGTCGTCGTCGGGGACGAAACCGGGGAACTCCACGGGCAGGGCGAGCCGTTCGGCGCGGGCGCGCAGTTCGGGGGCGAGGTACCCGGAGCCGGCGACGACGAGCCGGGCGCGGGGGTGGTCGGCGAGGACGGCGGGGAACGCGTCGAGGAGGTTCTCCAGGCCCATGCGGCGCACGAGCCGGCGCACGGTGACGAGGACGGGGTCGCCGCCGGCGCCCCACCGGGTGCGGTCGCCGGGCCCGGGGGCGAACCGGTCGAGGTCCACGGCGAGCGGGACGACGTCGACGCGGGCCCGGGCGCGGGGGTGCACCTGCTGCAGCAGCCGGCGGACGTACCAGCTGGTGGCGAGGGTCCGGGCGGTGCCGTTGACGGCGGTGAGCTCGGCGCGCCGGGTGAGGTCGGCGACGACGGTCCCGGCGGCGCGGGCCAGGGGGTACTTCCCGCCGGCGGCGTCGAGCTTCACCTCCAGGGACGAGGGGGCGTGGAAGCGCAGGACGGTGCGGTCCCCGAGCCCGGCGCGGACGACGGCGGCGGCGTGGAAGGTGGAGTGGGCGTAGATCGCGTCGAAGCGCTCGCGGTCGACGAGGGAGCGCAGCCAGCCGGGGACGCGCAGCAGGGTGGTGGCGGGGTGGGCGTAGTAGCCGCGGGTCCCGCGGGCGGGGGCGGGGTGGCGCAGCAGCCGGTAGTGGCCGCGGTCCTCGGTGAGGGGGGCGTCGCGATCGTGGCGGCGGGTCAGCACGGTGACGTGGTGCCCGCGGCGGGCGAGTTCGTCGACCTCGACGAGGACGGAGCTGGCGACCCCGCCGCGGTGCTCGGGCGGGACCCCATCGGTGATCACGAGCAGGCGCACGGGGTCGAGCCTGCCAGACCGGCGCCGGTGGACACCCGGGGACCGGGGGGCGGGCGGGGACCTGCGGGATACTGGTGGGCGTGGATCCCTCGGCGCGGCAGGACGTCCCGCTGGACCGGGTGCTGCTGCGCGCGCTGGAGGCCGTGCAGCAGGCGGTGTGCGTGTCGGACCTGACGCTGCCGGACCAGCCGGTCGTGTGGGTCAACGAGGCCTTCGAGCGCGAGACCGGTTACCCGGCCGCGGAGGTCGTCGGCCGCAACTGCCGGTTCCTGCAGGACGGCCTGGACGCGGAGGGGATCGACACGCGGACCCCGGCGGCCCGGATCCGCCGGCTCGTGGAGGAGGGCCGGGACGGCACGGTCCTCATCACCAACCGCCGCCGGGACGGGTCGGTGTTCGTCAACGAGCTGTCCCTGTCGCCGCTGGCCGAGCCCGACGGGTCGGTCCGCTTCTACGTGGCGGTCCAGCGCGACGTGACGACGCGGGTGCGGGCCGAGCGGGCCCGGGACGTGGCGCACCGGGAGGCCGAGGAGCTGAGCGACCAGTTGCAGCGCCAGCTGGTGCCGCACCACCTGCCCCGGGTCCCCGGCCTGGACGTCGCGGTCCGCTACCAGCCCGCGACGCGGGCGGACGGGTCGCGCGGTGAGGTGAGCGGCGACTTCTACGACCTGTGGACGCGCTCGGACGGCCGGTCGTTCGCGGTCATCGGGGACGTGTCGGGGAAGGGCCCGCGTGCGGCGGCGACGACGGCGGCGCTGCGGTGGGCGGTCCGCGGGGCGGGGGGCGGGACGCACCGCCCGGCGCAGCTGCTGAACCTGGTCGCCGAGGCGGTCCACGACGCGCTCGACGAGCGGTTCGCGACGGTGGGGGTGGTGGGGCTGGACCCGCTGGAGCCGTTCGCGACGGTGTCGCTGGCCGGGCACCCGCAGCTGGTCCTGCTGCCGGCGGACGGACCGGCGCGGTTCGTGGGGAACCCGGGGACCCTGCTGGGCCCGTTCGGGGCGGTCGACGTGGTCGACACCGAGGTGCCGTTCGGGCCGGGGGACTGCCTGCTGCTGTACACCGACGGCGTCACCGAGGCGCGGGAGCCGGGGCGCGAGGCGCTGGGCGAGGAGGGGCTGCTGGCGGCGCTGGGCGGGTCGCGGGACCCGGAGGTGCTGGCGGACGCGGTGCTGCACACCGTCACGGGGTTCGTCGCGGGCGGTCCGACGGACGACCTGACGCTGATGGTGGTGCGCCGGACGGCCTGACCCCTCCCCCGCGCGGCGGGACGGGTCAGAGGACGGCGATCACCGCGTCGAGCGTCTGGGCGGCCTGCTGCGGGTCGACGCGGGCGAGCACGAGCGCGCACACGACGGCGGCCGTGCAGAGGGTGGCGGTGCCGTCGGGGTCGGGGGCGCCGTGGGCGTGGGCCCCGCGGCGCAGGGCGGCGTGCAGTTCGGCCCGGTAGGCGAGGACGGCTCCGGCGACGGCCTCGTCGCGGCCGACGGGTGCGGTCGCGGCGTTCAGCAGCAGGCAGCCGGGGTGCAGCGCGGCGCGGCCGTCGAGGAGGCCGTCGCGCAGGGTCCGCAGGTGGTCGACGAGCGCGGTGGGCGCGACGTCGGGGCCCTGCAGGGACCGCAGGCGCGGGCGGACGACCTCGGTGAGGTAGCTGTCGACGGCGGCGTCGAACAGGCCGCGCTTGCTGCCGAAGGCGTGGTAGAGGCTGGACCGGCCGACGCCGGTGGCGGCTTCGAGCTCGGGCACGGAGACGTCCTCGTAGCCGCGGTCCCAGAACAGCGCGCGGGCCGACCGCACGACGGTGCCGGTGTCGAAGGTCTGCGCGCGCCCCATGGCCCCACTATAGTGGAACGGTCATCACAGAAACGGTCATCGCCTGAAGGAGACGCCGTGCTCGCCGCCGCCCTCGCCGTGACCGCCGTCGCGGCGCTCGTGCACGTCTACGTGTTCGTCCTGGAGTCGTTCCTGTGGACGGGCCCGCGCGCGGCGCGCACCTTCGGCCTCGACGGGGCGACCGCCCGGACCACCGCACCCCTGGCCTTCAACCAGGGCTTCTACAACCTGTTCCTCGCGGTCGAGATCCTCGCCGGCACCGTCGTCCTGGCCACCGGCCACCGGGCGGTGGGGGCCACCCTCGTCCTGGTGGGCGCGTTCTCGATGGTCGGTGCGGGGTCGGTGCTCATCGCCTCCGACCGGTCCAAGACCCGCGCCGCGCTCGTCCAGGCCGTCCCGGCGCTGCTCGGGGCCGTCCTCCTGCTGATCGCCCTCTGAACGAACACCGACCGAACCCCGACCGAACACCGAGAGGAAACCCGTGACCACCAGCACCCAGGTCCAGCTCGTCTCCCGCCCCAGCGGGTGGCCGACCGCCGAGGACTTCCGCACGGTGAGCGTCGACCTGCCCGACCTCGCCGACGGCGAGGTCCGCGTGCAGAACGAGTTCACCTCCGTCGACCCCTACATGCGGGGCCGCATGAACGACGCCAAGAGCTACACCCCGCCCTACGCCCTGGGCGAGACCATGACCGGCGGCGCCGTCGGGCGCGTCGTCGCCTCCCGCTCCGCCGACCTGCCCGAAGGGACCCTCGTCGTCCACGGCCTCGGCTGGCGGGACGTCGCGCAGGCCCCCGCCGCGCAGTTCCGGCCCGTCGCCGAGGTGCCCGGGCACCCGAACTCCGTGCACCTGGGCATCCTCGGCATGACCGGCCTCACCGCGTACGTGGGCCTCACCGAGATCGCGCACCTGCGCGAGGGCGAGACCGTGTTCGTCTCCGGCGCAGCCGGTGCCGTCGGCACCGCCGTCGGCCAGATCGCCCGCCTCCTCGGCGCCGGCCGCGTCGTCGGGTCCGCCGGCTCAGCGGACAAGGTCGGGCTCCTGACGTCCCGCTACGGGTACGACGCCGCCGCGAACTACAAGGACGCCCCGATCCGGGAGCAGCTGCCCGCCCTCGTCCCCGACGGCGTCGACGTGTTCTTCGACAACGTCGGCGGCGACCACCTCGAAGCCGCGATCGACGTGTTCAACCCCCACGGCCGGGCCGCCCTGTGCGGGGCCATCTCCGGGTACAACGCCACGCAGCGCCCCGCCGGCCCGGACAACCTGTGGCACCTGGTCAGCAAGAAGCTGACCCTGCGCGGCTTCATCGTCGGCGACCACCCGCAGGTGGCCGCCGAGTTCCGCGAGCGCATGACCGGCTGGTTCGCCCAGGGCGACGTCGTGTACGACGAGACGGTGGTCGACGGCATCGGGAACTCCGTGGACGCCTTCCTGGACATGATGCGCGGCGCGAACACCGGGAAGATGGTCGTGCGGGTCTGATCAGGGGCGCTGCGGGGCGTGCCCGGCGGGGACGACCTCGGCCGGCACCGGCGGCGGCGGGGGCGTCCCGTCTCCGAACGGGCGCCCGCCGAGGGTTTCCCGGCCGTGCGGTTCCCACCACCCCGACAGGTCCGGCCCCGCGGGCACCACGCCCGTGGGGTTGATGTCGCGGTGCACGACGTAGTAGTGCTGCTTGATGTGCTCGACGTCGATGGTGTCGCCGAAACCGGGCGTCTGGTACAGGTCGCGGAAGTACGCCGACAGCACCGGCATCTCGGACAGCTTCGACCGGTTGCACTTGAAGTGCCCGTGGTAGACGGGGTCGAAGCGGGCCAGCGTCGTGAACAGCCGCACGTCGGCCTCGGTGATGCTGTCCCCCACCAGGTAGCGCCGGGTCGCCAGCCGTTCGGACAGGTCGTCGAGCCGGGCGAACAGCCGGGCGTGGGCCCGTTCGTAGTCGCGCTGGGTCCCGGCGAAACCGGCCCGGTACACGCCGTTGTTCACGTCGCGGAACACGTCGCGGTTCACCGCGTCGATCTCGTCGCGCAGGTGCTCGGGGTACAGCTCCGGCGCGCCGGGGCGGTGGAACCGCGTCCACTCCAGCGACAGGTCCAGCGTCATCCGGTCGAAGTCGTTCGTGACGACCTGACCGGTGGGGACGTCCACGATCGCGGGGACGGTGATGCCGCGGTCGTACCCGGGGACGCGGGCGAAGAACGCCTCCTGCAGCCGCTCGATGCCGAGGACCGGGTCGCGGCCGCCGGGGTCGAGGTCGAAGGTCCAGCTGCGCTCGTCGTGCGTGGGCCCGCACACGCCCATCGACAGCACCGGCTCCAGGCCCAGCAGGCGGCGCACCACGATCGCCCGGTTGGCCCACGGGCAGGCGCGCGAGACGACCAGCCGGTACCGGCCCGCCTCCACGGGGTACCCGTCGCGTCCGTCGGCGGTGATGCGGGTCTCCAGGTAGCGCTGGTCGCGCCGGAACTCCCCCGCCGGGTTGACGTACCCCGTGCTGCCGCCCTCGCCCATGTCCTCGTCCCCGCCTCCGTCGACCACCTGCGTGAGCACTCAAGCAGGGGTCGGCCGGTCACGCACCCCGTCGTGCGGGGCGGGGGCCGGCCCCGCCCCGCACGCGGCGGGACGGGGTCGGCCGGGCCGGCTCAGCCGGCCGAGAGGGCGTCCTCCGCCTCGGCGCTGGCGTCGTCCTCCAGCAGCTCCACGGCGGCGTGGGCCCGGTTGAAGAAGTCGACCGACACGACGACGGCCGCCTCCTGCCCCTCCCGGGTGACCACGAGCGGTTTGCGCACGATCCCGTCGATGACGGTCCGCAGGTCCACGGAGGCCACCTCCGCGTGCGGGTAGATCGCGGTGGCGGGATCTTCCCGGGCGTCCCGCCTGAACTCCTCTGCCCGTTCACGTGCCTGCCGGTCCGGGTGCCGAGGTGCCTGCTCCTGGACCGAGGTCGCTTCGATCTCCATCGTTCCACGGTAGTCGCCCCCACCGGGGGGCGACCACCGCGCGGACGGGGGACCTCAGGGCCGCCAGACGTCGATCGCCCCGGCCGTCCCCAGCGGCGCGTCCGTCGCGCGCACCCGCAGCAGCGCCCCCGCCGCGAGCGCGGCGTTGAAGGCCTCCGGGGTCGCCGCGACGCCGTTGACGGTGACCGCGCAGCCCCACCCCATCGTCCAGTCCAGGGCGGCGCCGGTGTCGGGGTGGCGGCCGTGGAAGACCGCCGGCGGGGCGCCCGCGGCGGTGGGCAGGGTCCCGCTGTCGTAGTGGGCGTAGAAGTCGGGGCGGACCCCGTTCCACAGCTGCACCCGGTGCACGCCCCCGGCGGTGCCGCTCAGGACGCGGTCGCGCGGCGTCAGCTGGGCGCGGAACTGCTCGGGGGTGGCCCGGGCGCCGTCGACCTCCACGACGTCGGCGGCCGTCGGCAGCGGGTGGTCGTGCTCGGGCAGGTCCAGCCCCGCCGCGCCCCGGTAGGACGAGGACGACACTGACGTCACGGTGACGTCAGTGTCCCGGTTGGTCAGCGCGAAGCGGGTGCCCTCGACGCGCAGCGTGTCGTGGTCGTTGAGGTCGGCCAGGAAGCGCGCGACGGGCACGTCCACCCCGTCGACGGCGAACGTGGCGCCCGCGGGCAGCGCCGCGTCGGCGAAGGAGCGCAGCACCACGTCCGTGCGCGGCTCCACGAGGGCGAACGCGCCCGCGGTGCGCTGCACGGTGCCCTCGGTCCAGTCCTCGGGGCGGGTGGTCAGCAGCGTCCACGTCGTCGTCCCCTCCCGCGGCAGGTAGCCCTCCACGACGAGGCGGCTGCCGACGTGCGCGGCGGCGAGGAGCTGCGCGCGGGTCACCACGGTGTCGTCGACCGCGTACGCGTCCCCCGCGCGCAGGTCCGCGACGGCTCCCTCGACGTGCAGGGTCCCGGCCGCCCGGTCGACGGCCGTGACCGCGCGCGGCGCGACGGGGCCGCCGCGGGCCAGCTCGCGCGCCTGCACCGCCAGGGCCTGCGGGACGCTGCGGACGTCGCCGAACATGGTCCCGCGGGTCATGCCGATCCCGCTGGTCAGGTACTCGGTGGTCCCCGCGCCGAGGGCGCCGCCGTCGGTCAGCAGGATCGGCGCGCGCCGCAGCCCCGCCCACACGCCCGCGCCGAGGGCGTCGACGGTGTAGCCGTTGGCGATCGCGACCTGGCCGCGCCACTCGTAGAGGACGCCGGGGGCGTACGCGCGGGCCAGGAGCGCGGCGGTCTCGGTGCGGTCCCGGCCGCCGACGGTCTGCAGCTGCGCGCCGGGGACGATGTCGGCGACCTCGTCCTTGACGTCCTGGGAGATGCCGCGGCCCAGGAACACGACGTACCGGGGCTGGCCCTCGTCGAGGGCGTGCGCGACGACGTCGGGCAGCCGGTCGGCGGCGGTCAGCAGGATCGGCTTGCCGTTGAACGCGGCGGGCCCGGCGGCGAGGGCGTCGGCGGCGACCGCCCCGGCGGGGACGTCCCCGCGGGCGAGGAACACGGTCTCGGGGGCGGTCTCGCCGAAGCCGTAGACCTGCGCGGCGGTGTCGTACCGGTCCTCCCCGGCGACGATGCCGGCGATCTCGATCCCGGCCGCCTCGAGCTGGTCCAGGGCGGCGTCGCCGACGGAGTTCTCGTCGCCGAGCACGACGACGTCCCGCACCCCGAGGCGGCGCAGCGCGTCGAGGGTGGTGGCGGGGACGGCGTCGCGCTCGGTGAGCAGGATCGGCGCCTTCTCCAGCCCGGCGAGGTAGGTGCCGGACAGGGCGTCGATGTTGCGCCAGCCGTTGGCGAGCAGCGCCGTGCCCGTCCCGGTGGGGAACGCGTCGAGGGCGGTGCGGGCGGCGGTGTCGAAGCGGTCGACACCGCCGATGCGGCGGTCGGGGGCGTCCGGCTGGAAACCGGTGCTGGCTCCCGCGGTGGGGACGGGGACGGCCAGGGCGATCGCGGACAGGATCGAGACGGCCGTCAGGGCGCGCAGGCGGGAGGGCATCGGGTGGCTTTCCGTGGGCGGTGGCGACGTCACACCGGGAGGGCGGGAACTCCTCCCACTGTAGATCGCCACCGCCCACCGGGCGGGGTTTCCCGGGAACCCCGCGGGCGGGTCAGTCCTGCGCGATCGACGTCCCGAACGTCGCGTACGCCTTCGCCGGGACCGACGGTTCCCCGCCGAACACGACGCCCGTGGTGAGGGGCTTGGCGGTGTTCAGCGCCCCGAGCGCGGACTGCGCCGAACCGCCCAGATCCGGGCCGGACGTCAGCAGCAGCGGCCCGCCGAGCAGGCCGACGGCGGCCGACCCGACGAGCGCGTCGGGCCAGTTGTCGCCGGTGGCGACACCCACGACCTTCGTGGCGGTCGGGCCGCCGGTGAACTTGCGCGCCACCAGGGCGGCGGTGTCGAACCGGTCGACGCCGACGATCGCCCGCGCGGCGCTGCCCCCCGCGGCGGGCAGGGACGCGGCGGCCGCGGCGGCGGCCCCGCCGACGGGGACGACGCGGGTGGCGCCGGGGTCCTTCGCCTGCAGGTGCGCCTTCGTCGCGGCGGGCAGGACGTTCCCGTCGGTCAGCAGGACGGTTCCGCCGGTGCGGGCGGCCAGCGCCGACACCGCGAGCCCGTCGGGGAAGTTCACGCCGCTGGCCAGGTAGATCGGCGCGGTCGCCGTGCCGGGCGCCTGCGCGGCGACCTCGTCGGCGATCTTCACGGCGGTCTCGTAGCGGTCGTCGCCCGCGAGGCGCTTCACGGTGAAGTTCGCCGACAGGGCGGTCAGGGCGGTCTCGGCCGCGGCGGACACGGTGCCGCTGCCGCCCAGGACGTAGATGGTGCCGCCGGGGGCCAGGACGCGGCTGATCTCGGTACCGACGGCGGCGGTGAGCTTGTCGGACTCGGTGAGCAGCAGCGGCGCGGACACCGCCGACGCCAGCCGGGCCCCGGCGAGGGCGTCGGCGTACTTGTAGGCGGCCGACACCACGACCGCCCCGGCCGAACCGGCCGTCGGGAACGACGCCTTGGAGGAGTTCACGGCCGTCTCGAGGCGGTCCTTGCCGGACAGGCGGCTGACCGGGACGTCGAGGACGGGTTTCTTCAGCGTCGGGTAGGGCGTGACGGCGGCGCTGGCGGCCGACGCCGGCCCGGTGCCGAACGCGTTCTTCGCGGCCAGCGTGAACGTGAGCTTCGCACCGTTGGCCAGGCCGGTGACGACCTGGGTGGTGGCCTGGGCGGCGGTGAACTCCACCGGCTTCTGCGCGACGCCGTTCTCGTGCGGGGTGAGGACGTAGCCGGTGACGTCGGTGGCGGTCGCGGCCTTCCAGGAGACGACGGCCCGGCCGTCGCCGGCGACGGCGGTGGGCGCGGCGGGCGCGGCCGGCAGCGTCCCGACGGTCAGCGTGACGACCTGGTCGAAGTGCCCCTTGCCGTTGGAGGCGCGGACGGTGAACGTCGTGGCGCCCGCCTTCGTCGGGGTGCCGGACAGGACACCGGTGGCGGCGCCGATGGTCAGCCCGTCCGGCCCCTTGGCGTCCACGAAGGACCACTGCGGCGCGGGGACCCCGGTCGCGGTGAACGGGAACGAGAAGGGTTTGCCGACGGCGGCGGTGGTGGGCGGCGCGGAGGTGATGCGCGGGGCGTCCTTGGCGAGGGTCGACTCGTAGGGCGCGACCTGGGTGGCGTCGGCCAGCCACAGGTTCCCGCCGAGGGTGGTGGCGACGGCGGTGACGGGGCCGACGGGGGCGCCGAGGCTGACGGTCGAGACGGCGCCGCCGGTCATCCTCTTCAGCGCGCCCGCGCCGGGGTCGGCGACGTACACGGCGCCGGACAGGTCGGTGGCCAGCGCGGTCGGGGACCCGGTGGGGCCGGTGCTGCCGACGACGGTGAGGAGCCCGGTGGCGGGGTCGACCTTGTCGACGGTCCGGTTCCCGGCGTCGGCGATGAGCACGTTCCCGACGGCGTCGACGGTCACCGCGGACGGCTCCTTCAGCGCGGAGGCGGTGGCGGGGCCGGCGGTCGCGGCGGCGGCGTTCCCGTTGCCGGCGAAGACGCTGAGGGCACCGGCGGGGGTGACCTTCTCGACCTGGTTGTTGCCGGTGTCGGCGATGTAGAGGTTGCCGGCGGCGTCGGTGGCCAGGCCGGTGGGGTTCTTGAGCTTCGAGTCCACGCCGGCGGCGTTCGTGGGGGCGCCCTCGAGGCCGACCTTGCCGGCGACGACGGTCAGGGTGCTGCCGGTCGGGGTGGCGGTCGTGGTGTCGACCTTGACCACGACGTCGTTGCCGGGGTCGGCGACGTAGAGGGTCTTGCCGTCGGGCGACAGCGCCAGACCGGTGGGGGTGTGGAGCTTCTTGTCGGTGGGGGCACCGGGGTCGGACTCGATCCCGGCGACGACCTCGGGGGTGCTGGACCCCGGCACGATGCGCTTGACGACGTTCTTCCCCGCCTCGGCGACGTACACGGTGCCGTTGCCGTCGACGGCGACGGCGCGGGGACCGGTGAACGGCGTGGCGGCGGCGCCGGCCACGAGCTGGAAGTCGACGGTCGTGGCGTGCGCACCGGCCGCGCCCGCGACGACGCCCACGGGCAGGGACGTCGCGAGCAGCCAGGCGGCGGTGCGGCGCAGTCGGCGCGGGGGCTGGGTCGTGGCAGCAGTCACGTCGTGTCCATCGGCCGGACGGGCGCCGAGGTGAAGAACCGCCCCGACGTCCACGCCGGAGGGGGCGTGCGACGGGCGCGCCGCGAGGGCCCGGGGTAGAACGAACCATGGTCAGCAAGCAGCCCACCACCGCCGTGGAGATCGAAGTCAAGTACGACCTGGAACCGGGCGCCGACCTGCCGACCCTCGCGTCGCTGCTGCGGGAGCTGCCCGACACCGCCGAGCGCGGCTACCGGGACGGTGACCTGGGCGGGTTCGACCTCGAGGCGACCTACTTCGACACCCCCGACCTCCGGCTGAGCGCCGCCCGGACCACCCTGCGCCGCCGCACCGGCGGCACCGACGCCGGGTGGCACCTGAAGACGCCCGGGGAGGACGGCGCCCGCGTCGAGCAGCGGGTGCCGCTGGGGCGGGCGGTCAAGACCGTCCCGGCCGCGCTGCGGCGCCTGGTCGAGCACCTCACCGGCGGTCAGGCCCTCGTCCCCGTCGCCCGCCTGAACACCCACCGCCACGTCCGCACGGTGCTGGACGCCGCGGGGACCCGCCTGCTGGAGCTGGCCGACGACACCGTCGAGGCCCGCCGGCTGCTCCCGCTGGAGGGGTCCGGCGAGGCGGCCGGGGCCGTGCAGTCGTGGCGCGAGGTGGAGCTGGAGGTTGTGGAGGGCGACCGCGCGCTCTTCGAGGCCGTGGACGCCGGGCTGCGGGCCGCGGGGCTGCAGGTGTCGGCCAGCAGCTCGAAGCTGGCGCGGGTCCTCTCCGGGGGCGCCGAGCCCACCGAGCCCACCGAGCCCGCCGAGCCCGCCGAGGAGCCCGCGGGGGCCACCGAGCCCGCCGAGGCCACCGAGCCCGCTGAGGCCCCCGAGGCCATCGAGCCGGCGGCGGCCGGGACCCGTGCGGGGACCGCCCCGCGCGTCCTGGACCGCGCCGGCCCGCGGCGCAAGCACCTCGACGCCCGCTCCCGGGCCGGGGACGTCCTGGTGCTGCACCTGGCCGAGCAGGTGCAGCAGGTCCTCGACCAGGACCCGCGGGTGCGCGCGGACGAACCCGACAGCATCCACAAGATGCGCGTCGCCACCCGACGCCTGCGCAGCGCGCTGCGCACCTTCCAGCCGCTGCTGAGCTCGCCGACGAAGCCGCTGCGCGACGAGCTGCGCTGGCTGGCCGCCGAACTGGGCGCCGCCCGCGACGCGGAGGTGCTGCGCGACCGGCTGGTCCGCTCGGTGGCCACCCTCGACGTCTCCCCCGACCTCCAGCCGGCCGACCCGGCGGCCGCCGGGGCCGTCCCCGCGCTCGTCGCCGACCAGCTCGGCCGCGCCTACCGCACCGCCCACGACCGGGTGCTGGCCGAGCTCGACTCCGAGCGCTACCAGTCCCTGCTCGACGCCCTGCAGGACCTCGTGGAACGCCCGGGGTTCACCTCCCGCGGCGAGCGGCGGGCCGACCGGGTCCTGCCCCGCCGGGTGGCGAAGACGTTCCAGACCCTGTCCGGGCTGGTCGAGAGCGCCTACCGGGCCGAGGCGGGCCACGAGCGCGACGAGCTGCTGCACGAAGCGCGCAAGGCCGCCAAGCAGGTGCGCTACGCCGCGGAGGCGGTGGCCGTGGTGTTCGGCAAGGACGCGACGCGGTTCGCGCGCGCCGTGACCGACGCGCAGGAGGTCCTGGGCGAGCACCAGGACTCCGTGGTCACCCGCCAGCAGCTGCGCGACCTCGCCGCGTCCTCGCGGCCGGAGGTGGCCTTCGCCTACGGGCGGTTGTTCGCGCAGGAGGAGGCCCACGCCGCCGCCAGCGAAGCCGACTTCGAGGAGACCTGGGCGTCGCTGCAGAGCAAGCGGCTGCACCGCTGGCTGCGCTGACCCGCTGACCGGGAGACCGGGGGGGGGGGGGGGGGGGGGGGGGGGGGGGGGGGGGGGGGGGGGGGGGGGGGGGGGGGGGGGGGGGGGGGGGGGGGGCGCGGGGGGGGGGATGGACGCGGTGGGCGCGCACGTATATCCTGCGGCCGGTGCCGGGCAGGGGCCCGGTCCAGGTGACGAGGCCGCCCTCGGCGCGGGTGCGGCGCAGCTCGGCGTGGAAGGCGCCGCCGACGGCGGTGGGGAACACC